>JBGTDO010000122.1:0-36685 GCA_041748235.1 Akkermansiaceae bacterium
GCCAACTGGCTCAAAGCCCGCAGCGGCAAGCCGGAGGGAATGGCAGCCTGACTTCATAGGTGTCATAGATCTGAAAACTATGACTCTTTTGAAACGGGCGGAGCAACAACATGTGCAAGGCGCTGCAGACTACGCTTACGAGCCAAAGACAAAACCTCCCACATGTTCCGAGGCCGAGGTTCCGGATTTGCTACGATTTGTTTACGGAAAATATCGTGGGCTAGAATTTCCTGCTTCTTGAATTTTTCTGATGTGAGTTCTTTCGCGCAGTCCATTCGGCCTACGGAGGGAATCAAACGATACTCCGGATCGGAGGCCTTTTTACTCTGCCCCCGATAGATCAGCTTGCGCGCTTCTTCTTTATTTGCCGCATCATCGTCTCCTGCCTTACGCAGCTTCTCCACATCTACCTTCCGTTGTTTACTGCATCTTTCCAACAAATCCAGAAGGACACTTACGGACTCAATTGGTGTGGTGGCACTCATGGTCAGTTCTGATCGCGGACGTCAATCTTCCCGGTCACGGCGGCGGTGATTAGGGCGGTGCGGTATTCCGTGAGCTTCTCGATGGCGGTTTCTACTTTCTGGATCATTCGGTCGATTTTTGAGGTCTCAGTCATGAGAAATTCAGTAATCCCAGCTTGTTCATCGGAAGGCATTAATGGGACATGAAATCGATCAAGATCCTCGAACCGCAACGACGGCTGCATGATGAGTGAGATGCTACCTTTCTCAAAATCGAAAAGTGTCTGTAATACCGCCTCGTAGAAGTAAGCACTCAACTGCTTTGACCTGGGAATAATCAGAGCGCAGTTTTGAGACAAACTGAGCTTTCCGCCAACTAGGCGTGTTGTCATTGCTTTCGCGCCTACCGTTGTGACGAGGATAACGGGAGCTTTGAAATCGAACTCAAACGTGTCGATTTCCCCCATGAGTCCGTTGTTTGCCGTTTGGCCGCTATACACCGGGTATTCACCGGGATTGGAGCCCACATATTCCTTGGTGAGTGTTGCTGCCTCCCTGCCTTTTCCATAGCTGAAAAGCCAGCTTAGCTTTTTTACCTCCCAATGCTCCGGGATATCGCCGAGCCATTCGATGCCGGAGGGCTTGAGATTTGGATTGGGGGGTAGCCCGGCCTTGGCGGCGGCTTCGGGGGGGAGGCCTTTGGTGACGGTGCGGGAGATGAGGGCGCTGCGCTTCTCCTTGAGCTTCGCGATCAGTTCCCGCTTCTTCCCCAGCAAGCCGTCCAGCTTCCCCGTCCGTTCGTCGAGGAAATCGGCGATGAATTGTTGTTCCATCGGTGGCGGGACTGGAACCAGAAGAGAGCCAAATTTCTCTGAAGTGAAATGAGCTATGGTTGAACGATTGCAGAGAATGGAGAACCAATCCTGCGCTGCGGCGTGTTCCAACACACGCATTAGGAAACGGACATCATTCCCATCCGAAGGACGAACCCGATGAAGGGCATTCTGAATTATCGTTTGAGATTCTGGGTTTCTAACAATCGCCGCCCGTCCGACATCACCTCCCTCACAAACCAAAAGGTCACCGTCTTTAACACCGTATTTCGATACATCTCTCAATGAAGCCCACATTCGAGGTGACTCTTCTATCCTGACTCTCTCCCACTGGACATGCTGGGACTTTAAATAAGGAACTTCAAAGTCGTCTTTATGGGCAGCATCGGGTTGGAGCATTTTACCAAGCTGAATTTCAAAGCCCTTGGACGCACCTTTCACAGCCCAATGCTCCGGCACGTCCCCCAACCACTCAACTCCGCTGGGTTTGTATTTCGGATACGGCTTGGCGTTCACGCCGTCACCTCCTTGAGCATTTCCATGATCTCCTTTTCCAGATCCTTGATCTCCGCCTCGATGGTCTCCAGCGGACGCGGTGGCTCGTAGAGGTAGAAGTGGCGGTTCAGGGGGATCTCGTAGCCGACCTTGGTCTTGCTATGGTCGATCCAGGCATCCGGCACGTGCGGGATGACCTCGCGCTGGAAGTATTCCTTGATGCTTTCCTTGAGCGGCACGCTCTCGGTATCCCGCAGCTCGCTGTCCGGCTCCGGCTCGCCATCGCTTTTCCGGCAGATTTCGGCTGTCTCGTCGCGCTCGCCGATGGCATTGATCACCGCCTTGAGCTCGGCGGCGGAGAGACGCACATCCTCCGAGCGGTCGAGCTTCTTCAGCGCGGAAAGGAAGACCTTCCTGTCGTTCCATTGCTTGCCGCCGTTGGCCTCGTGAAGGGCGGTGAGAAGATCCCGGATTTCCTGCTGGCGGGCTTTCCCTTCCCCAATCTCGCGGAGACGGACTTCCTCGTTTTTCTTGTTGCTGGTGGCGAGGCTCTTGAACCCGCTCTGCTCGTCCAGAAGGGCGATGCGCTCCGGGCTTGCGAGGAAATTGAGGCGCAGCGGGCGCTCGACGGTGATCTTGTGGAAGCCGAAGTCCTCGTTGTCGAATACCTTGGAGACAATAAGATCCTTGCCAACAAAGTTCCGTGTCTCGCCATCCACGAACCCGCCGAAGATGCGGGTGAGATCGCCGACGTGGTCGGGATCGTTTTTATCATCCGGCCTGCCTGTGGTCGGATCGCCGATCTTGCGGCGCTTGTTGCCCAGGCTTTTTTTCATGGGCACCCAGAAATTCCGCCCGTCGATGAGCTGGATCTTGCCCTGACGTTGTTTGGCTTTCTTATTGGAGAGTATCCAAATGTAGGTGGAGATCCCGGTATTGTAAAAGAGCTGTTCCGGCAGGGCGACGACCGCCTCCAGCCAATCGTTCTCAATGATCCAGCGGCGGATCTCCGATTCGCCGGAACCCGCATCCCCGGTGAAGAGCGGCGAGCCATTGAAGACTATGCCGATGCGGCTGCCACCCGCCTTTGGCGCGCGCATCTTCGCGATCATGTGCTGGAGGAAAAGCAGGGAGCCGTCGTTCACCCGTGGCAGTCCGGCTCCGAAGCGGCCTTCGTAACCGAGCGAGTCCGCCTCCTTCTTGATCACTTTTTCTTGCTGCTTCCACGTCACGCCGAAGGGTGGATTCGCCAGCATGTAGTCGAAGGTGTATTTCTCCCCGGAGAAATCCCGGTGGAACTGGTCATGGGTGAAGCTGTCACCGAGGCGGATATTGTCCGCATCCTCGCCCTTGATCAGCATGTCCGCCTTGCAGACCGCCCATGCGCCATCGTTCAAGTCCTGCCCGTAGAGATGGGGATCCGCCTTGGAATTGAGCTGCTTGATGTAGTTTTCCGCCACGGAAAGCATTCCTCCTGTTCCGCACGCCGGATCGTAGATGGTTTTCACCACGTTGCTCTTCGCCAGATCCTTCTCCGGGGAAAGCAGAAGGTTCACCATCAAGCGGATGACCTCGCGCGGGGTGAAATGCTCCCCCGCTTCTTCGTTCGATTGCTCCGCTCCGATCCGGATCAGTTCCTCGAAAACGTAACCCATCTGGGTGTTGTCCACCTTTTCATAAGAGAGATCGATGTTCGGCCCGGTGAATGCCTTGACCACCTCGTAAAGCAGGTTCTTATCCGCCATGAAGGCGATTTCCTGGTCGAACTTGAACTTTTCCATGATCGCCCGGACGTTCGGCGAGAAGGAGTTGATGTAGGCGTTCAGGTTCGGCGCGAGCTGGTTCGGATCGTCGAGCAGTTTCGAGAAATCCAGCCGGGAGAGGTTGTAGAACTGGCGGCCGGTAATGGCTTCCAGCTTGTGCCGGATGATCGTCTCAGGCTTTGCCTTGATCTTCGCGTGCTCCTCAAGCACGGCGCGCTTGGACTCGGCGAGAATGCAATCGAATCGGCGCAGGACTGTCAGAGGAAGAATGACGCGCCGATATTCGTTCCGCTTGTAGGGACCGCGGAGCAGATTGCAGATGCTCCAGATGAAATTGGCGATCTGGGAGTGGGATTCGGTGGACATGAATTGAGTTTCAGAGGCAGGCGGAAAAAATGGAAGAGTTGGGGCTCATCCAGAAGCCACAGCACTTATCGCGAATCGAGAGGAACCGTTTGTTATTCTTTTTCTAACGGTTCAGCGGGGTTCTGGAAGGCGAAACTCGACCAATCTTCGGGGATGTCTGAACGTTGAACGGTGGCGGAGAGGGACTGGGATTATCTCGGCATCTCAGGGAGCACCTAGCCAACCATCGGTTCGACCGACATAAGATCGTGCGGCTCCCCCTTCTGACGGATCAGCTCGAAAGGCCGATTATGTTCGCGATAAGTAAATGATTGTTTCCCAGAGGTGAACAAAGAACTGTGGAACCCACACGGAGCAGCAACAGCGCACCTCACACCGCGCCCGCCACCAGTGAGTCCCGCAACGAATCAATCAGCTCCGCGTCCTCCTCGTTGTCGATCCTACGGAAGGAGTCGCTGAGGTTGTTGAGGACGCGCAGGAGGATGCTGCCGGGGTCGGCGGTCTCGCGGAGGGCTTGGCGCTGCTGGCGGTCGAGCTGGTCGATCGAGTCATCCATCACATCGGGCGAGTAGATGTTTCCACTGTCGAAGCAATCGACGATCATCGGGTGGCCGCCCTCGCGAAAGCGGCAGAGGAAATGTCCGGGGAAGCATACACCTTCGATCTCCAGATCCAGGCGCTGGCCGACGAGGATGAAGATCAGGCAGAGACCGATGGGATTGGAAACGCCCTCCGCAATGCACCAAGCAAGATCCGAATTACGAGGGTCGTAGTAGTCGACTCTATTTCCGGAGAGCCGGGTCTGGACAAAGAGATAGGTGCGCAGGTCTTCGGCAGTGACCACCCCGGCTGCCTGTGCTTCCTCAGCGAGGAGGTCAAGCGCATCGGAGAGAGGCTGGCGGAGGGTGATCCCATCGTGTAGGTAATCGGAAAGCAGGCGCAGCAGGGATTCAAACAGCTCCCAATCCTCGGTCATGGCGGCGGTTCCGAAGCTCGGAACTAGCCAGTCGTTGCGTAATGCTTCACGGCGCGCGGGGCGGAGAATCTCAGTCAGAACGGACTTTTCCTTCCTCGTAAGCTCGCGGGGTATCCCCGGCAGATCCTCGCTGATGTCACCGCCGTACTGCATCAGGCGCTCGGTGACTGTGGCGCGGACCTCGGGTGTTTCATCGTCCAACAAGCGCAGCAGTGCGGCGAGTTCGTTGGTGGCGGGTGAAGAGGCTTGCATGCCCTTAATTTAAGAACGGAAGCGCTTGAAAAGCAAAGCCTAACGCGGGGACGACCGCAGGGTGGAAGCGGCTCGGCGGAGCAAAAAATGGTGCGCGATACTGGGTTCGAACCAGTGACCCCCTCCGTGTCAGGGAGGTGCTCTACCACTGAGCTAACCGCGCATTTCGAAGGTTTTCCTTCGGGCGGCGAAGCTAGTGGGAAAAGTGGGGGCTGCGCAACTCCTTTTTCATCCCACAGCGCGCAAAATTTTTGCGGGGTCCGCAGCCGTTTATTGCGACTTGAGTTCCCAGACGGGTAGGTCCAGCTTCGGCCTGCCATGAAATTACTTCTTGTTCTCGCCCTGCTCACCTCCGCCATCTCCGCTCAGGTGCCCAAAGTTTTTGAGGGGCTGTTCCAAGAGGATGTGCCGGTCCGCGCGCAGATCGGGCTGATCGTACCACCCACCGAAATCGAGAAATACATTACCAAGGTCGAGACGGCCTCGCGAAAAAATCCCGGCTGGTTCAAAGAGTTCAGCGAGGCAGCGAAGCCCGGCACTCCCCTGCCCTTTCATGAAAACCTGGGGCTTACGAAGGAGGAATACGATGACTACATCGCCCTCTGGGCCAAACGCGAATTCAAGCCAGAAGCCGAAGTGATGCTCCTTCTGCGCAAGACTCTGGGCGACACCTGGACCCTGACAGCCACAGGTGAAGCGAGCGCGATTTCGACCCTCCGCTACCACCCCAAGGAAGACGTTTTTCGCTCTCCGAACGGCGAGCTCAAGCGGATCGAGGACATCAAGGCGGATCCCAGCAGCATCCTCGGTGCTTGGTCCGGCCACGAGTGGCGGCTTGAGGAGGACACCGGCCTCGGTAAAATCAAAGAAAACTTAGCCATCGGGCAATACGACAAAAAAGGGTTTGGCCTCGTTGTTTACCGTGCGCAGGAAATCTCCAGCGAGGGGAGCCGCCTCCTAGACAAGAGCCTGGTGCTTCGCTTCGCCCTCGGCAAAGCGGGCCATATGAAGCTACCCGCTGGCCCCGCCGCCCCCGGTGTCCCGCAAGCCCGCTAAGCCATGAAGCGGAAGAGCAGGATCCGGCGCGTGGTCGTTTTCGCGGGTCTGCTGTTGTTTCTGCTTCCCCTGCTGGTCTTTGGTCTGAGCAATGCGCTTCTGATGAGCCCTCCGGCACGGGATTTCCTTGCTGCGAAAATCGGTGGACGACTGGGCCTCGAAACCAAACTCCAAGGATCGAGCTGGTCGCCTTGGAATGGGATCAGCATCTACGGACTTCGTATCGAGCAGCCGGAGCGACTTAGGGAGGCTTTCTCGTCTCCCTTGCTCGCCGTTGAATCGATCCGCGTCCTGCCCGGATGGCGGGAGCTGACCCAGCGCCAGCTCCTGATCCACGAACTCGATATTCGCCGGCCGGAGCTTATGCTGCCGCTTGAGCTGCTAGCTCAAATTCCCTCGCCACAGCCACAGCCAGCTCCGCAGCCGCAGGTGGCCGCCGCCGCGCCTGAGTCCTCCGCACCAGAGGCGTTACCCACGCTTCCTCCCACGGCACCTCCTTCGGTCGCCCGCCCGGTCACTAAGCCGCAAGCAGTTCCAGTTCCGGAGCTCGCTGCAGCTCCCGTCGTTTCGGCCAAGCCATCACCGGAGATTACCAGCCCCACCGTATGGATGAATTTCTCGGACGCACGCCTGAGGGTGGTGACGACGATGACCGAGCAGCCGCTCTATGAGATAGGAAAGGCCACCGGGAAGATGCCCCTGAGTGGTAAAGCTGCCAACACACAGCTCACCCTGGAAACCATCCGCATGCTCGGAAACACCCTGACGGAAAACATGTCCGTTCCGGTGGAGTGGAGACCGCCGGTCCTGAAGTTCGGCTCGTGGCAGGGAGGGCTCTTCGGGCTCGATTGTGCGATGGAGGCCCAGTTCGATTACTCACAAGGCCTGCCTTTTCTCATTCAGGCGGTGATCCCGAAGCAGGAAAACAAAAAGATCCGTATCGCTGAACTGACGAAAGCGGAAATCGGCTCGGTAACCGCCGAGGCGCGCTTCCAAGGATATCTCCAAGCACCGGCCTCCTGGCAGGGGCGGGGCATGGCACAAGCTGTGAAGTTGGAAACGCGCCATGGCGAGCAGGAGGCAAGCTTCGCGCTTGGCCACGCCTTGTTCTCATTTCAGAATGGAGCTCTGCGCTGCCTCAATGCGAGACTGCTTGGCGACTCTCTTAGCATACTTGGCAACGCCGCCTTGCTCGCCGACGGTCGTGCCGCAGCAAACGCCCGGGTGGTGGCCGAACCCGACACCTTGATCGCCATTTCAAAGATGACCCAGCCAGATTCCGAGCCGCATCTGATCCCGATGAGCACCCCGCAGCGCGCGGCGCTAGACCTCCAAATCTACGGCCGACTTGGCGAATTTTACTTGCGCTCCAATCCGCAGGCCGCGCCCCTGCTCATCAAGTAACAGACCTTAGTCTAGATGAATCTCCAGACGTCCAGGCTTTGCGATCCGAGTCGAGTCGTCAAAGTCACCGAGGTCGAGGCTGTCGAGCACGTTGGTGCTGTGGCGGATCAGGCCGGCTTCGCCAGTGGACGCGGCGTAGCTCGGTGACTCCGTGTGATACGGGTCCTCCCCGAGCAGCACCGGCTCCTTCGGCCGGATAGGACGCGCATCGAGAGCAGGGAGATTTCCCAGTGAAGAAACCGCGTCCATATCATTGGAAAGAGCCCCGGAGTGAAGGGTGCAATAAGGGATATTGACGCTACCTGCGCGGAAGACTTCGGTTACCTGTGTGCTGATGGATTTGACGGTCCCGGTTTTAATATTCTCCACGAACTCTTGGCAGAACTCGGTTGCCCGGTGGCCGGAGACGGAACAGACCTGCATTTCCACGACCGATTCCGGCTGTTTGATCTGGCCTCCACCAAAGGCGGGAGCGGCTGCGTTCATCGCCGCAGTCCAGACCGGCATGGCTATGTCGCGGCTGAATGCGCCGGGATAAATGGGATCATTGCTTCCTTGGAGGAATCCGGTCCAGACGCCGCAGGTCACCCGGGCGTTGTAACCAAGGAACCATGTGTCGGCGAAATCGTGGGTGGTGCCGCCCTTCGCCCCGCCGGGAAAGGGCTTCTCCAACAGATTATTTGTCAATCCATGAGCGCTGCCGTTTTGCATGCCGCCGGCCATCATGCTATGCATCTGCCAGGCGACGGCGGAGTCAAGCAAACGCCCGGTCGGTCTCTTGCCTGTCGTGCGGCGGAACACCGCCCGGCCCTGCGCGTTCTCCACCCTGTCCACATAGCTGAATCGAGTCGGCCCCCGAACGCCACCAAGAGGAAAAGTCGTCATTGCCGTCACGGCCTGCCTCAGCGATGCCGGCTCCCACCCGACGCTGATCCGCGGCAGAGGCTCAGCGTCCTTCATGGCGAACCCGAAGGCAACTCCCGCATCGATAATTCGCTGCAGTCCGATTTCGGAACCAAGGCGAACCGTGGCAGCGATCTTCGAGTGCTCGAACGCGCGCCGCAAGGTAATCCGCCCGTCATAGACTGGCGATGGAACTTCCATCCCCCACTCTCCCAAAATCCCTTCGCGCCCACTGACCATCACCGCCCGGTTGTCCATCGGAACATCCTCCACGGTGGAAGCGGGCGTGTGCTTGTTGGCCAGACCTGCGGAGTAGAGGAAGGGGAAAAAGGCGGTTCCGAGCGGTCGCCTCCCCCTTTCGATAAAATCGAAGGGCACCTCTTCGTAATCGCGACCGCCAACATGCGCCAGGACCTCCCCGGTGAGATGATCCACCATGAAAACGGCCCCCTGCAGGTATTCGGGGTGTGAATTTTTCTTCCCCTTCTCATAAGCTCCTTTTTTCTGGCGGGTGTAGCCGGGATGCTGCTCCGCCTTGTGAAGAGCTACCGCGAGCGCTTTTTCCGCAGCCTCCTGCGCCTCGGCAGAGATCGTGGTATGAATAGTGTAGCCACCTGCTGCTAGAGCGTCCTCACCCAGCGAAGCGGTGACAGAATCGGCGATCCGCTCATACAAATGGGAGGTTCCGCGACGCAGAGGCTTTGGGTTGACTTTGACCTCTGCGGCTTGCGCCCGGGCGGCTTCGGAGTTTGAAATCATTCCTTCGTCCGCCATCCGGGACAGCACCATGTTCCGTGCGATGCGGCTCTGCTTGATATCGTTGAGCGGAGAAAGATTCGTCGGATTCTTGATCAGGCCGACGATTGTCGCGCATTCCTGCAGGTTCAGATCTTTCGGCTCTTTTCCAAAATAGCCGAGGGCCGCGGAGCGAAGACCATAAAAGCCGCTGCCGAAATAAATGCGGTTCAGGTAAAAGCCGAGAATCTGCCGCTTCGTGTAACGGTTCTCGATTCGCCGGGCGACGAAGGCCTCCACGATCTTCCGCTGGATTCCGGACTCGCCCAGATTCAACGCGTCCTGCTTCAGCGGATAGGCGTTCCGCGCCAGCTGCTGGGTGATCGTGCTCGCTCCCTGGGTGGTGCCGCCTGCCTCATAGTTGAGCTTGAGCGCCCGGATGACGCCGATGTAGTCGATGCCGTTGTGACTAAGGAAACGGGAGTCCTCCCCAGCTCTCAAAGCGTCGATGAAAAGCTCCGGCACGTCTTCGATCGGCATGATACTGCGGTTCTGAACAAATATCCGGCCGATTTCCTTGCCATTGCGATCGAGGATGATGCTGGGTATCTCCAGCTTGTTGATCTGCTCCAGATCGTAGTTCTCCGCACGCTTCCGATACTCCCTGGTGTATTGCTCTGCGTATAGGAAGGCGACCCAGCCCATTACCGCAGCCACTAGGAAGCTTCCGAGCCAAAAAGTTTTGCGCTTGTAGAAACGACGCTTGGCGCGCTTCTTCGGAGTGTTATTCTGATTTTCCGCCATGACTGATATCGATGCGCCACCCGGGGCTGGAGACCCTTCGTGCACCGACAAATACTCGATCTCAGAGGCCTCGGCAACCCCTTCCTTGCTGGAAAAGCTGCTTGTTGAGATTGAACAAAAGGGGCCGCTACCCTTCCCGCGTTACCTCGATCTCGTGCTTTACGATCCGGAGCTGGGATATTATGCGCGGACCGACGATCAAGTCGGCCGCAGCGGCGATTTTTATACCAGCGTCAGTGTCGGCCCGCTTTTTGGCCAACTTCTCGCCCGCCGCTTTTCCTCCTGGTGGGACTCCCATGGACAGCCCGCCCGCTGGCGGATTCTGGAAACCGGCGCGCATGACGGCAAACTCGCCGCCGATGTCTTGGGCACCCTCGCCGAAATCTCCCCTGCCGCCTGGGCAGCTGTGGAGTATGCCATTTCCGAGCCCCTCCCCCGCCTCCGAGCTGCGCAGGAGAAACGGCTCATACCACTCGCCGCCAGCTTACGTATCTGCTCTTCACTTCAAGAAATTGCCGCCGAGCCCCTCCCGGGAATCGCCTTCGGTAACGAGATTCTCGATGCCCTCCCGTTTCACCTGATCAAGTGGATTGGCGGGCAATGGGAGGAGCTCCATGTGGCCGTTAATGTTTCCGGAGGTCTCACCCTTTCACCACTCCCAATTGATCCTATGAGCCCCCTCTCGCGGCGACTCGCGGAGATCGGCGGAAATTTCCCCAACGGCTACGAGACTGAGGTTCGCACCAACGAAGCGGAGTTTCTCCAAACGGTATCCTCCTGCATCGAAGGCGGTTTGCTGCTGTTTATCGATTACGGCTATGCTGCGCCGGAGTACTACGACGTCTCCCGCAGCAGCGGCACCTTGCGGACTTACAAGAACCACCGCGCAGGCGAGGATCCGCTTGACCGACCGGGTGAGCTCGACATCACCGCTCATGTCGATTTTACCGCTCTCGCGCGAGCTGCCGAAACATTGGGCTACCGCCCGATTCAGTTCTCCACGCAGGGCAGCTATCTCACCCACCTCGCCAAGCCACTGCTTCTTGCTGAAAACGCGTTCGATTCGAAAACGCTAGCTCAGTTTCAAAGCCTCACCCACCCCGCCCACCTTGGAGGAAAATTTCACGCGATCGAATTTGAAGGGGACGCATCGATTTCCCAAAACGTCAGACACCGCCTCGCCCTCCCGGGTTTCTGCCCCGGGATTTCACTTGCGGGCCCGTCGATCACTGCGGAAACTTCGCCATGCTGACCGACCGCCGCAGCTTCCTCAAAACCGGCACCTTCGCAGCCGCGTTTCTAGGACTCCGTACCTTCGCCCACGCCGACCCCACAAGCCGGACCATCGAACCCTACGGCCCCCTCGTCCCGGATCCCGAGGGGCTACTGGACCTCCCGCAGGGCTTCTCCTACAAGATCTTGTCACGCGAGGGCGAAAAGATGACCGACGGCTTTCAAGTCCCCGGCGCGTTCGACGGTATGGGGGCTTTTCCCGGTGAGAACGGCCGCGTAATTCTGATCCGGAACCACGAACTCAGTCCCGGCGCCCCCGGACCTGGTGAGCTGCCGGAAGAGGCTCGCGGGCTTTCCTACGATCCGGGCGAAGGAGAGGAAAAACCGCACCTAGGCGGGACCACCACCCTCGTCTTTAACCCATCCACCGGCGAGGTCGAGGCCGAGTTCCTTTCTCTCACCGGAACCCACCGAAACTGTGCGGGCGGCGCCATGCCATGGGGCACTTGGATCACATGTGAGGAGCCGGGCGAGTTGACTTCTTCCAGAGGGTTGAAACACGGCTGGTGTTTTGAAGTCCGGGCGACGGCGGTACCCGAACTCCAAATGGCCGTGCCCCTGCGTCCGCTGGGCCACTTCAACCACGAGGCCGTCGCCCTCGATCCCAGCACCGGCTTCCTATATCTAACAGAAGATCGGATCGACGGGCTGCTTTACCGGTTCCTCCCGGAGAAGGCGGGAGACTTCACCGCAGGACGCCTGCAGGCGCTTGGCGTGCTTGCCCAACCCGGCCTCGACCTGCGGAACTACGATGTGAGAAACAAGACAGACCACATCCGGGAGGGCGAGCCGATGGCGGTGACATGGATTGATTTGGAACACACCGATGCGCCCGAGGACGATCTCCGGATTCGTGGAGCACAAGCAGGTGCGGCGGTCTTCGCCCGTGGTGAGGGCATTCACTATCACGAAGGCACCGCCTACATCTGCTGTACGGATGGGGGGCCGGAGCGGCGCGGACAGATTTTCAAGCTGACCCCGGGCGCGGACCCCGGGCGTCCCGACGAGCTGGAGCTTTTCATCGAGGCAACGAAATCCGATCTCCTTACCAACGGCGACAACCTCTGCGCAGCCCCCTGGGGCGATCTGGTGATCTGCGAAGACTTCGCAATTTTGGATGCGGCACCCCATCCCCACGTCCGCGGGGTGACTCCGGAAGGGAGGATCTACACCATCGCGAAAAACGCAAAAAGCGAAGTGGAATTTGCCGGCTCCTGTTTCAGCGCGGATGGCAAATGGCTGTTCGTCAACATTCAGAATCCGGGCCAAACATTCGCCATCACCGGTCCCTGGCAAGACCGCAAGCCCTGACCGGGAAACGATGAAATCAGCCGTCCGCTGCCTCACCTTCTTCTTGTCCGCCGCGTTACACACACCCGCCGCTGAGACTTTGTTAGCGTACGTGGGCGCAGCATCCAAGCCGCCAACCGAAGAAGCCGCCGGACTTTACGAAAAACAAACTGGCGTAAGGATACAGCTTGTCTTCGGCGGCTCCGGCCACGTGCTCTCCCAGATGAAGCTGGCGAAGGAGGGAGACATCTATTTTCCCGGCTCTTCCGACTACATGGAGCTGGCCAAGCGCAACGGCGATGTCGTTCCTGAAACAGAGGAAATCATCGTGTACCTTGTTTCCGCCATCAATGTTCACAAGGGCAATCCCCACAACATACGCTCCCTCCGTGATCTCCTGCGTCCGGGATTGCGCGTCGCCATCGCCAACCCCGATAGCGTCTGCGTCGGCGCTTATGCAATCGAGATCTTGGAAAACGAATTTACGGAGGTGGAAGAAGCCGCTTTCCAGCGAAACCTCGTCAACTACACCGAATCGTGTGAGAAGACCGCCACCGCGATCTCCCTGAAAATGGCGGACGCCGTGATCGGCTGGAGCGTCTTTGAGCATTGGGATCCCAAGCGAATCCAGACGATACCCCTCCGAGCGGAAGAAATCCAGCGTATCGGCTACATCCCCATTGCGGTCTCGAAGTTCAGCAAAAAGCGTGAAGCTGCCCAAGCCTTCATCGACTTCCTTGCCAGCCCCGAGGGCCGAGCGGTTTACGCAAAGCACCACTACTTCGCCTCTGCGGAGGACGCCTCGAAGTGGGTTGGAACCGCGAAGCCTGTCGGGGGCGAATACCAGGTTCCGGCGGGTTGGATCAAAAAATGATGAGCCTCCGCAGGACAACGATCATCTCAGCACTCGCGGTCTTGATCCTTTACGGCGGACTGATCCTCTCGCTCGCTTGGTTCTTCGATGGTTCGACGTTTCGGCAAGCTCTTCTCTCCGGGCGCTCCTTGTTCTCAATCCGGTTATCCCTGATGACCGCCACACTCTCCGCAGCCCTCGCTCTCGCTCTCGCAGTGCCCGCCGCTTACGCTCTATCACGCTTTCGTTTTCGAGGCCGCGAGCTGGTCGATACGATCCTCGAGTTTCCAATCATCGTTTCTCCTGCGGCACTCGGGGCGATACTGCTGATTTTTTTCAACAACCCTCTCGGTGAGTGGATCCAGGAAAATGCCCTGCGCTTCGTCTTCGCCTTTGCAGGGATCGTGCTTGCACAGTTCATCACCATTCTGGGGATCGCCACCCGTATGATGAAGACCGCCTTCGATGAAGTCCCGCTCGAATTGGAGACGGTGGCACGCACGCTGGGTGCAACTCCCCGGCACGCTTTTTTTACCATCACCCTTCCCCTCGCGCGGCGGGGGGTGATCGCTGCTTTTATCCTCGCCTGGGCGAAGGCTCTCGGCGAGTTCGGTGCGACCATCATGGTGGCGGGGACCATGGCCATGCGCACCGAGACGCTGCCCATCGCCATCTATCTCCGCCTCTCCTCCGCCGACATCGAGGGCACCGTGGCCTTGATTCTTGTGCTCGTCGGCATCGGCCTCACAGCGCTGTACCTGACGCGGCTCTTACTCGGAAAATCCGTCCATGCTTGAGCTGCAGTCGATCAACGCAGCCGCCGGAGCGTTCCGTTTGCAGGATGTGAGTCTGCAGCTCGCGACGGGCGAATTCCACGCGATTCTCGGCCCATCCGGCTCGGGAAAAACCACCTTACTCAAGACCGTGCTCGGAGTCCTCGCCCCGGCAAGTGGGCGCATATTACTAAACGGTGAGGACATCACCGAGATGGCAATCGAGCGCCGCGGCCTCGGCTACGTGCCGCAGCAGTTGGGACTCTTCCCGCATCTAACAGTGCGCGAAAACATCGCATACAGCGCCCGCGCACGCGGAATTTGCACCACGGAATTTCAAGTCCACTTGGACCGATTGATTGACGCCACCGGCATCGGCTCACTCCTAAGCAGCTTCCCCCCCACCCTGTCCGGCGGTGAGCGGCAGCGGGTGGGACTCGTCCGCGCGCTGGCCAGCCAACCGAAACTAACTCTGCTGGACGAGCCGTTCACCGCCCTCGACGAAAATCTCCGCCGCGAGCTTTGGCACTTGCTGATAGAGCTACGCCAGCAACAAGGACTGACCATCCTCTTTGTCACCCACCATCTAACCGAAGCTCATTTCCTCGCCGACCGGGTCTCCGTCCTTCTCGATGGCCGCATCGCCCAGCAGGATGCGACGATGGCCGTCTTTGAGCGCCCGGCGAGCTCCGCGATCGCCCGGCTTCTGGGGGTGGAGAATCTTTTACCAACCCGGGTGCTTGAGATCGCCCAGGGGCTGGCAACGATTGAGATCGACGGCGTGCGCCTTCTGGCCCGCGCCCCGGATCCAGTCCGCGACCAAATGCTTGCCTGCATCCGGGCTGAAGACGTTATTCTCCAAGGAACCAGCCATGCCAGCAACGGTCTCCACGCAGAGGTTCTCGCGCTGCAGCCGGGACGGCCTATGACGGAGCTCCAGCTCGACGTCGGCTTTCCACTCCAGGCATCAGCCACCCGAGCTACCTGCGAGGCGCTTGCCCTGCGGCAAGGGGCACAGGTCCAAGTTCATATTCCCCCTGCTGCCATTCATATGATACCTTGGGAAAAACATGTCTGAAGCAGAACCCGTCCGCTGCCCTTGGCTGCCTCCTGGCCGCGAGCTCTATAAGGATTACCACGATAAAGAGTGGGGTGTTCCGTTGCGCGATCCACGCCACCTGTTCGAGATGATCTGCTTAGAAGGAGCGCAGGCCGGCCTCTCCTGGTGGACCGTGCTTCAGAAGCGCCAACGCTACCGCGAACTTTTTCATAATTTCGAACCCGCTGAAGTGGCGGCCATGCCCGACGCTGAATTGGAAAAACTGGTGCTCGATCCCGGGATCATCCGGCATCGGGGGAAGATCTTCTGCTTCCGTGAAAACGCCAAGGCATGGCTGAAACTCGAAGACCCCGTAGACTGGATTTGGAGCTTCGTGGGAAACCAACCGCAGCGGCACCATTTCAAGACTCTCCAGGATTACCCAAGCCAGTCCCCAGAATCCGAAGCTCTTTCCAAAGCCCTCCGCAAGGCAGGCTTCAATTTCGTCGGCTCCACGACGATGTATGCCTACATGCAAGCAGTGGGCATGGTGGACGACCACTCCACCGATTGCTTCCGCAGAACTGAACTCCAAGCATAGCAGGCCCTTTTTTGTGGAAGTATCTGCCCCTATCAAATCCTTGACCCCGCTGCAAGAGCCCCTTAAACCCAGCTCCTCATGGGATTTGACACACTCGGCCTTTCCGCCCCCGTCCTCGAAGCAATCGAGGAGACCGGCTACACCACACCCACACCGATTCAAGCTCAGGCGATCCCCGTGATCCTCGAGGGCAAGGACGTGATCGGTGCTTCCCAGACCGGCACCGGCAAAACCGCAGCCTTCGCACTTCCGACGCTTTCGAAAATCGAAAAACTGGGCAAGCCGCAGATCCTCGTCCTCGAACCCACCCGCGAGCTGGCCCACCAAGTCGCCGAACAGTTCGAAAAATACGGCAAGCACACCGGCCTGAAAGTCGCGCTCCTCTACGGCGGCGTCGGCCTGGGCGTGCAGGCGGAGCAACTCGCCGCCGGAGCGGACATCGTCGTCGCCACCCCCGGCCGTCTCGTAGATCATTTCTACCGCGGCTCCATGCGCTTCGGTGAAGTCAAAATCCTTATCCTCGATGAAGTTGACCGGATGCTCGACATGGGCTTCCTCCCGCAGGTCCGCAAGATCGTCAATCTCTGCCCGTGGGAAGGCCGCCAGACCTTGTTTTTCTCCGCCACCATGCCTGCGGCGATCCAGACCTTCGCCCAATGGTGCCTCGTCGAGCCGGTGAAAATTGAAATCGCCCGCCGCGCCGTCGCCTCCACCGTCTCCCACGCTTTTTACCCTGTTTCTATCGACCAGCGCGACGAACTCCTTCTCGCCCTGCTCAAGCAGACCGACTATCACTCCGTAATGATCTTCACCCGCACCCGCCGTGAGGCCGATGAGGTCACCGACCTGATCAAGGCAACCGGGCAAGTGAAAGTCGCCGCCATGCACTCGGACATCAACCAGACAGACCGGATGAAGGCCCTTGCCGGCTTCAAGAGCGGAGAATATCAAATCTTGGTCGCCACCGATGTCGCCGCCCGTGGAATTGACGTTTCCGCAGTCTCACACGTCATCAATTACCGTGTCCCGGAAAACGCCGAGGACTACGTTCACCGCATTGGCCGCACCGGCCGCGCCGAGGCCGAGGGCGACGCCTTCACCATCCTCACCGCCGATGAACTCGACTTCGCAAAATCCGTAGAAATTTACGTCGACCAGCCCATCCCCCGCCGCAAGCTCGAGGACTTCCCATACATCTACACCGCCCTCCTCGACGACTCCCCCTCCAAGCCCATCCGCCGCAAAAAGATGGGCCCCAAAAAACGCCGCTAGGCCTCCGGGAACACCCAGCCCTGCTGGAGCTGCGTCACCTCAGTTCTTCCCCAGCCGATCGAGCTGCTGGAGATAGGCGATGCTATAGATGCCGGTGCCGTGGCCGTCGGCCCAAAAGAGTTGAAGGCCGTAGCCGCCCACAAGTTCGAACTTCTTGAGCTCGAAAGCTCTCGGTCCGTGCTCGACCAGGGGCCTGTGCACACGCCCCATCGCATCCGGCTCGCCCTGGCATACGGCGCAAGGACACGCGCGCCTCAGCATCGGAAGTGGAAAATACATCTCACGACCATCGCCAAAGCTCAACGCCAGTTCCTCCCCAATTTGACACACCGCAGTTAGTTGATTCATCTGTTTTAAGCTAGTTCTCCGGCCACTCGATAGGCGCGCTTGCCAAATATTGCCGATCCCACCCGCACGTGGGTAGCACCCTCTTCCACAGCGATTTCAAAGTCACCGCTCATGCCCATGCTGAGGCATGGCAGCTGAATGGAAAACTGTTTTTCCAGCTCATCCCTCAGCTTCCTCAGTTCCCGAAACCATGGCCTGGATAACTCCGGATCTTCCACCGCGGGTGGGATGGTCATGAGGCCGATGATCTCAACATGGGAGAGCCTAAGCATTGCCTCCAGCTGTTCCCGGAGCTCGGCCTCAGTGAAGCCGCCCTTGCTCTCCTCCCCCGCTTGATTGACCTGGAGAAAAACTTTTGGATACAAGCCCAGATCCTCAGCAACCTCATTGGTGTAATCGGCAATTTTTCTGGAATCAATCGCATGGATGAATTGAAACAATGGCAGGATCCTGCGGACTTTATTGCGTTGAAGGCGGCCTATAAAATGCCACTCCAGAGTTCCCGGCAGCGCCTCAATCTTCGGCTCCGCTTCCTGGAGGCGACTCTCGCCAAAGGCCTCCTGCCCTGCCGCGACCGCCTCAAGAAGGGCTTCAACTGGAAAAGTCTTGGAGACAGCCACCAAGCGCGCCGCCTCTCCATCCCGGCCTGCTTTCCGACAGGCACTGCGGACGCGATTTTGGATTTCGTGAAGCTGATCCGAGATTTCGGACATTAGCGCACTCCGCCTTCATTCTTAAGCAAACCAGCCATCTTGGCGGTGTCGGTGAGCTCTACCAAGTCGACGAGGACGCTGATCGCTTCGCGCTTCTCAGCGTTTAAGCCGGATGGCCATTTCGGGCTATCATCAAGATCGGAAGTGTCGTCCACCGCACGGCGCATATAATCCGCGTTCTCCGCAGAAGGGTCATAGGCTTGGAGGTCCGCCCCTTTTTCGAGATCGTCGAGAGTGATGCGGTAGAAGGTGAACTTCTCCTTGTCTTCCTTGGCCACTGCCTCAAAACGCGCACGCCGCTCCAGATTGCGCTCTTTGGTAAGTTTGTCGGACTCAGCGAGTTCCTTCTCTCGCTCGGCCTTATTTAGCGAGACGCTGTTCTCCTTGAGTCGATCCTTAGTCCTGATGATGTCTTGAACGATGTAGTTGAAATCCTGGGACGTCGCCAGACGCTCTTGGCTCAATTCCTTTAGGCGGGGGATGAACAGGCCTTGGGGATCGAGAGGCGAAAAATCAGCGGCCGGACGGATCCGGTCATGCGGAAGTGCGTTGTCCAAATAGGCTTCACCAACTTCAAGCGCATCAGTAAGACTCGGGAAAACAATGCTTGGAACCACGCCCTCCATCTGGGTCGATGAGCCGGATGGACGGTAGAATTTTTGAATGGTGACTTTCAGGAAACCGGCTTTGTTCCGCACTGCAAAAAGTGGAAAATTACGGCCAATGTCCATCGGTTGCTGCACAGTGCCCTTCCCGAAGGTGGAGCTGTCGCCAACCACCACCGCGCGATTGTAGTCCTGCAGAGCTCCGGCGAGGATCTCACTGGCGGAGGCGCTGCTTTTGTCGATCATGACGACCATCGGACCGGTGTAGATCGGCTTGCTGTAGTCGGAATCCTTTACTTGAACTCGACCCAAGGTATTCTTCACCTGCACCACCGGGCCACCTTCGATAAAGAAGCCCGTCATTCTCCGGACCTCCTCGAGCGAACCCCCGCCGTTGTTTCGAAGGTCGAAGATCAAACCGTCGATTTTCTCCTCCACCAGACGAGTGAGCAATTCCTCTACATCGACCGAGCTGCGTGTCAGACCTTCGTCGAAATCGGCGTAGAAGGAAGGGAGGGTGATGATGCCGATGCGGCGGGATTCGCCGGTCTCGTCTTTCATCTCGATCATTTCGGCGCTGGCTTGGGAATCTTTTAGAGCAACGGTGTCACGCTCGATCACGATGACCTTTGTCTCTCCGGCAGGTCCGCCTGCGGGCTCGACTTTCAGTGCAACGGAAGTCCCCTCCTGACCGCGGATGAGATCCACGACCCGGTCGATTTTCATGAACATTATGTCGGTCATCCCGTCGGCCGACCCGCTGTTGTTCGTATCAACGCCCACGACACGGTCGTTGAGCTTCAGAGTGCCTTCCTTGTCAGCAGGTCCTCCCACGACGATTCCTTTGATGATCGTTGCGCCATCCTCCTCCGCCTGCAGAAGCGCGCCGATACCAACGAGTTCGTTTTTCATACCGTCCTTGAAACGGCTCATCTCACGGAAACTCATGTAGTCAGTATGCGGATCATACGATCTGGCGACGGCGCTGAGAAAGTTGTTGGCCACATCCTCGTCATCCACGTCCTTGACACTGGCGAGGAGCCGTTTGTAGCGGAGCGCTACCTTCTCCTTGGGACTCAAATCATCGGCGCCAGGATCGCTTTTCTCCTGTTCCTTTGCGAGGCGGGTGAGCATTTCACGGCGGAGAGTCTCGCTCAGCACTGCTTCTTTGATTTGCCGCTCCCAGACCTCTTTTGCCTCGGCCTCGTTCTTTGGCCAAGTGGCGTCCTTGCGCGAAAGCATCACCGTTTCATTGCCGGTGAAGTCAAAGTCACTTTTAAGCAGCTCCTCAGCCTGCTTCACGCGGGTGGCAACACGGGCCTTGAACACATCATAAATCTCAGCCGCCACCGGAATGCTATTGCCCTGCAGCAGCAAGGTGTGCAGCCGGTCGGCATACTCGGCGCTGAATGCATCGACATCTTCCTGCGTAAAATAGATCTTCTGCGAATCGAGGTTTTTCAGGTAATCATTGAAGAACTTCCTGCTCAGCTCGGTGTTGTAAGGGAGCCTCGCGAAGTGGCTGTTCTGCAGCATGATGGCCATCTGGCGGCCGACTTCGTTGTAATCCGCTTGCTGCGCGCAGGCCGGGTTCGAGATTGCGACAAGGCCGATGGCGAGGGTCGCTTTGCGGAGCCAAAGTTTGATCATATGGAATTAGCGTCTGTCGGGATGAAATTGTTCCCAAAAAAGTAGGTTGAGTAACGTTTTCCCTGCATTCTGCCATCGAATCCGGCGATGTCGATTCAGAAAAACGGCAGTCCGCCTCACCAGTCGGCTACATCTTTCGGTTTCGGGACATGGCCAGAAGTGCCGAGGGAGCACTTGAGATAGACCTCCCCGACCGGCGGGATCGTATCGGGGCCAAAGGTGTCCCCGTAGGTATAGGTGCCGGATGATGGGCAGATCGGAGGCTTCTCCACAAATTTGTTTGGGCCGATCACCATCCCCGGCAAGCCTGGAACGCTTGCACGAGTGGAGTGCCCATTGATATTCGCGAAGCTCCGCAGCCCTTTTTGAACGTTTTGAATGTTCATGATGCAGAATGTCCGGTCAGAGCCCCTTTTCCATCCTTGCGCAGCAATGAACAGGATCGAAATAAGAGAGAGTAACACCAGGATCACGACCGTCAGTTCAAGAAGGGTGATACCCGGTAGGGGGCGTGCAATCTTGTTGGACCTGAGAGGATGGCGAGGATTTACGTGCATTCTGATCAAGATAAATTCCGTCTACGCCTCCACACTTCAGCGATCTTTCGGAAAAAACTCAAGCTTTTTTAGTAATTAACCTTTACTAACAGGCGAGGACCCTCTTCGTCCTTCACTCCCCTGCCACGTCTTTGCGAAAATCGAAAAACAATTCGCGCAGCTCCATGAGTTGATCCTTCTCCACAAATTTGCCGAGGCGCACAAATGAGGCCTCGTTCAGGAAGTCACGGGTGCGATCTCCGGCTAAAAGGTCGATCTCCGGCAGCAACTTCGGCCCCTTTGCCGTCATCACCACCGGATAAAAAGCATGCTGCCCTCCACTGCGGTCCTTCCGAAAAATTGAGGCTGCGACCCAAGAATCACTGCGATAAATGTCCGCCAGCTCGCCCTTTCCGCGCTTGGCGCTCGAAAAATCGTAGCCCAGGTTCCGCAGGGCCTTCATCGGGATCTCGCCCTCCGGGCCAAACCACGCGGTCTCGGCCATGGCCAATTCAATATTGCGGCTCTCAAGAGCGCCCAGCCACCGCTCCATCAAGGCCCTCACCTCATCTTCGGAGGGCATCTCCCCGAACTCCACCTTCTCCAGCTTCACACCCGGTTGCAGCAAGGTTTCCCGCCATGACGTCCGCCACTCTTCCTCCTGCTCGTCAATCCACTCAGAGAGCACCTGCCGGTTCGCTCGCTCGTTTGCTGAAACCATCCCGGGTGACCAGACCCAACCGTCCCCAGTTTCACGAAAATGAAATGTCCGCAGGTCAAAAAGAACCGCCTGATGCGGCGTGAACCACTGGTAAGCAGCGACGGCAAATTTTCCTTCCTGCTTGAAGCCCAGCTCCATCGGTAGCCGCAAGGTCCCCGAATCGTTGAGCGACCACCAGATCGCTGACGCAGCCACACATGCGATCCGCGCTTCTTTCGGTCGGCCGCCAAAATGCACCAGCCGGAGAAGCTCCCGAAGCCCCCCTGTCCTCAGCTTGTTTAAGACCTCATCCGCCGCCTCCCGTGCCGTGCCGTACGCCACCAGTGGCTCCGCATCCCGCAGCTCTTCCGCGAACTTGTCCATCAGGTCCGCGTCTAGCGCATCATCCTCCGTCAGCTGTTCCCCCGCTTCGTCCCCGAGGAAAATATCCGGAAGATTGATCCGCCAGTGGCCCGCTTGGTCCCTGCTAAAGCCGAGATGAATGACCTCGATCTTGCGGAGCGTGCCGCCGCGTCCTGATCTCGCAGGATCCAGGCAGGCGATGGAAACCAGCCCCGTTTCCGTCTCCATCTGCTCCAGCACCCGAACCCGCACCACCTCGGGAGCGGCCAGTAGGCGCCATGGCGCGCGGGAGGACGCGTTATCATCGGACGCTGCTTGCGAGGCCTGCACCCGCAGCGCCCAATCCTCCGGCAAGGGCTCCGAAAGACCGCCCAAATAGCCGAGGATCGCCGCCTGATTCCCCTCCGCGCAGGCTTCCAGAAAGCGATCTGCTATTTTTCCAAGATCGTTCCCTTCCAGATCCTCTCCGATTAGGTTCTTCCTGATCTCCGCGCGGGTGCGGTCCGCTGATAGAGACATCAACTCGGCCAGATCGAGCACCCGCTCCCGCAACATCCATTCCTCTAGCTCCCCGAGTCGTTTTTTCAACGGAGCGGTATAGCCACTGACCGCGTTTTCAAATGAAGCCAGTACCGGTGCCGGCAACCAATCCGTCCCGCGCTTTACCAAGGCAACCGGGAAAACCTGCGGATTGGAGGAATTGATGCCGCCGACTTTCCGCACCATCACCGCAGCAAATTCGACGTCGATCCTAATGTCCCCGACTTCCAGCGTGCCCTCGCGGAGGTCTCGCCCCAGAGATTCCAACCGCTTGCGTATCACTTGGAGTTTGTCGCGCGATGTGTGAGCCTGCAGCGCTGTATCGCCCCCGGGATTGAGATTCACCTCACCCTCCCGGACCTTTTTTAGAAAATCCAAAGCTGCAGGACCCGGCTCGTCAGCAAGAGCCGGTGCCACAAAAAGTCCGAAAACCAGCCACAAGAAGCACTTCACCTACCAAAGGATGTAGCAATGCATGGGACGATGGAAGCGCGGAGTTTCATCCGTAAAACCTCAGGGAGTCGCAGGCGCAGGCGCAGGGAAGGAATCCATGATCAGGGAGACCAACTGCTCGCCGCTGCGGGAGAGTTTCACCGATTTTCCCTCCCCCGTAAGCAGGCCGCGGGTAAGTAGCCTTTGCGGGAGTTCCGAGGGCCTGATGTGGCTGACAACGGGTGCGGTGACCAATCGCGTGCTTGGCGCGAGCGAGATCACATGTCCGGTGGCTGCGAAGCCGATTTCCCACGAAACCGCCGCCTCCGCATCTCCTCGCTTCATCCACGGGTGCCGCGTCAGAAATTCCGGCTCTTGCCCGCCTGGCACCGTCACTTTGAACTGCACAGGCCGGTTGAGGACGAACTCGCTGAAGCTCAGCTCCGAGTTCTCGCGATGAGCCTGGAAAAAAGCCGCGACATCCACTCCCGCGAGATTCATCCCGTTAAAAACCCCGTGATAATTCGCGCTGCCGAAGTTCTGGTGGTGCCAGCCAGCATAGTTCAGACTCGATAAAAACCCCAGCTCCAGGTGCAGGTGGGCGCGCGTTCGGTTGAGTCCCGCGCCTGTATAGCCCATGCGCCCAAGAACTGATCCCGCCTTCACCGGCTCCCCCACCTCTGCGGTGATCTCCGCAAGGTGTGCATAAAGCGAATAAATCTTCGAGTCCTCCCAATCGTGCTCCACGACCACGTACTTGCCGTAGTTGCTGCGGCCAGCAACGGCACTGGTGTAAACCACAGTCCCTTCAGCAATGCTCATGACCAGATCGAGAGGATTCCCCGCCCGGTCCCGCTTTACCGGCGCGATATCGATCCCCTCGTGGAATTTCGTCATCACCACCTCCTGGCCCACCCGCAGTGGCGTCCGTACGAACCCAAAAGCCCCACCCTCCCACGGTTTGGTGACTTCACCCTCAAAGATTCTGTCCACATACATATAAAAGCGCTCAGGCTCACCGCTGAAAAGATGCTCGTTCTCCGTCGGTAAACGCAAATCGATTGGCTGCGCGGAAACCCCGATGGTCAGCGCTAGGAAACAACAAACGGTTCTTATCATCTTCTGCTCAGTTCTTCTTGTTTTCGCCGATCCTCGGGATCGTCTTGTCCATCTCTTGGATTTCCTCCAGCGACAGTCCCTTCCACACGACCACCGCGCCATCGTCAATAGCCTCATCGATCACAACTCCGTCCACGATCCGCCCGAAAGCCTGACACACAAGCCATTTTCCCTGGCTAACCGAAGTGATAGCCGCAAAGCGCCTGCGAGCCGCCTCCTTCAGCTGAAAGACCACTCCATACGACGCCTGGTCCTCCGCCGGAAACGGACTGAACGCCACCAAATCCTTTGAAGATAACTCGGGAATTCTCCGAAAAACACGCTGGTGCCCGAAAACCTCGTGGGGAAAAATCATCTTGGGGTTATCTGTCGCCTCCGTCTCCATATGGAAGGAAATGACCGCCGCCTGCTTTTTGTCTCCCGCCGCCGAAGCAGCCCCACCACCCAAATACACCGCCAGAACTACCAGACAACTCATCGCCAATCTCATCCGCGCATCAAACCACATCTCCGCCCGCAAGGAAGAAAAATACAGCTCGCGACGTGCCGCCCATCGGAAGCTTCATCCGGCCCTCATTCCCAGCCCCAGCCTAGCTTCGAGCAATTTCGATTCTTGCGCGAAATCCAAACCGGGCCTCCTCATCTGCGTTCAATCTTTCATCTGTGGTTCCTACAAGAGCAAATGGCTTGGCCGATGAACGTCGGCCTTTCCCATTGGCGTGCTGCTTGGCTAGATTTGCGGCAGCGGCGAAATCCGGCAGTCCTTTTTCCTGGCAGAAACATCCAAAATCATCATGCAAACCGGCAAGCAAACAGAGCCAAGAACTTCAGAAAATGAAAATCTCAACATCGAGCGGAGCGAACTGCTGGAACAACTTGAGGACCGGTTGGAGCTTCCAATGCTGGTTCTGGGATTCGTATGGCTCGCGCTCCTTGTGGCCGAGCTGATCTGGGGGCTCAGCCAGTGGCTGGAGGTGCTTGGAACCATCATCTGGATCGTTTTCATCATCGACTTCGGGATCAAACTGATTTTGGCGCCCCGCAGGCTGGAGTATATCAAAGACAGCTGGATCACGGTGCTGGCGCTCCTATTACCCGCGCTGCGAGTTTTCCGCGTGGTCCGTCTGCTGCGCATCCTGCGGGCAGCCAGGGCTGCCAGAGGTCTGCGGCTGTTCCGGGTCGTGAGTTCGCTCAACCGCGGCATGAAATCGCTGGGGGCGGCGATGGCGCGGCGGGGATTCTCCTATGTCCTGGCGCTCACGATCATCGTGACCTTCGTGGGGGCAGCCGGCATGTATGCTTTTGAAAACAGTCTCCCCTCTGGTGCGGGCCTGGAGAGTTATGGAGCCGCTCTGTGGTGGACAGCGATGATTATGACCTCCCTGGGCTCGGAATATTGGCCGCAAACTCCGGAGGGCCGGACGCTCTGCTTCCTGCTCGCGGTCTATGGCTTCGCCGTCTTCGGCTATGTCACCGCAACATTGGCGACCTTCTTCATCGGTCGCGATGCCGAGAACGATCAAGCGGAACTCGCTGGAGAAGCGTCTATACGCGAGCTGCGGGATGAAATCCGTGCTCTTCGGGAAGAAATCCGCGCTTCCAACAAGCGGAGCGCGGAGATCCGCCCATCGGATGCATAGGAACTCGAAACCAACCGGGACCGGGGGCCGCAGAAGGCCAAAACCTTCACGACAGTCCTCGCCCTCCTGCTATGTGAAGAGGGTCCCGGCGGCCGCGCTCTGAAGGCCCCCCAGATGTGCCACACCTCTCCATGCTTGCCCTCCGCCCATCCGCGTAACAATCTCCGGCTGTGAGCCCCATTCCCGTTGAGCCATCCTTGGAATCCTTCGAGTCATTCGCGGGACGAGGAAACGTCATACCCGTTTTCACCCAGCTTGCCGCCGATTTCGAGACCCCGCTCTCCGCCTATCTGAAGCTCCGCGACAGCAAAAATTCGTTTCTCCTAGAATCAGCCGAGGCCACTGACAAAGGAGGCCGTTGGTCAATTGTTGGTTCCGGCCCCAAGCGCATTTTCGAAGCCCGTGGAAAAGAAATCACCATTCGCGACGGCAACAAAACCCGGTCGCTCACGGCCGAAGACGACGTCCTCGCTGCACTCGAACGCGAAATGGCCGCCTACAAGCCGGTGCCTAACTCCGCGCTTCCTCCTTTTTCCGGCGGCATGGTCGGCTACCTGTCCTACGACGCCGTCCGTCAGTTCGAGCCCAGTCTCGGACCTCCACCCGAAGACCCCCTCGGCATCCCCGATGCCCTCTTCATGCTGGCCGACACACTGCTAGTTTTCGACCATCGCCTGCGCCGCCTTCAGCTCATCGCAAACTCCTTTTTGGACGAACACGAATCGCCCGCCGAAGCCTACGCCGCCGCCGCCGGCCGTATTGAGTCAATGGTCGAAATCCTCAACCGACCGCTGCACGTCCCGGCTCTCAACGGACTCGCGGACCTCCCGGACGAACCTGCAGAAAGCAACACCACCCAAGCCGAATACGAGGAAATGGTCGTGGCGGGGAAGGAATTCATCGCTGCTGGCGACATCTTCCAGTTTGTGCCCAGTCAGCGTTTTTCGGTCGATTTCGATCAGTCCCCCGTCGATCTCTACCGCGCCCTCCGACACGTCAATCCCTCACCATACATGTTCGTTCTGGAGATGGAGGATTTCGCCCTCGTCGGCTCCTCCCCGGAAGTGCACGTGCGCTCAATCCAAGGCCGCATAGACATCCGCCCCATCGCAGGCACCCGCTGGAGGGGAAAAACCCCCGAAGAAGACGATGAGCTCGCCGCAGACCTCCTCGCCGATCCAAAGGAGCGCGCCGAACACCTCATGCTCGTCGATCTCGCCCGCAATGACGTCGGCCGCATCGCCCGGCATGGCAAGGTCAGCGTCGATGACTTTATGATCATCGAGCGTTACAGCCACGTTATGCACATCGTCTCCAACGTCTCTGGCGAGCTCGACCCCGCCCACAGCGCCTACGATGTCCTCCGCGCCACCTTCCCCGCCGGCACAGTCAGCGGTGCTCCAAAGATCCGCGCCATGCAGATTATCAACTCGCTGGAAAAGCACAAACGCTGCGCCTACGCCGGAGCCGTCGGCTACTTCGGCTTCGATGGCTCACACGACTCCTGCATCACCCTCCGCACCTGCCTCCTTAAAGACGGCATGGCCTACGTCCAATCCGGAGCCGGCGTCGTCGCAGATTCCGATCCCACTTACGAATACAACGAAACTGTAAACAAAGCCAAGGCCCTCCTCCGCGCCATCGCCCTCGCCCGCACCCTCAAAGGATAATCCTCCTATCTCATAGCGGATCTCGACAAAACACCGTTTGCAAGCGATCCTCAAAACATGAACATCTCCCCGAAATATGTCACCGACGACTCAGGAGAGCGTACAGACGTCATCATCTCACTCGCTGCATACGAGACCCTTCTCGAGGATCTCAACGACCTTGCCGCGATCGCCGACAGACGCAGCGAGGACACAATCCTTCATTCTCAATTCCTCGAAGAACTAAGAGCTGATGGCATCCTACGAGATTGAATGGCGCAGATCCACGAAAGGTGATCTGAAGTCGATTCCCCACGAACAGGTGGCCCGTATCATTCAAAAAATCGGTGAACTTACCCAAGAACCGCGACCTTCTGGTTGCGCAAAGCTTACTGGAAGCGATTGCGCCTACCGAATCAGGGTCGGAGACTACCGCGTGATATACGAAATTTATGATGCCAGAGTCATCATCGAAGTTATCAAAGTGGCCCATCGCAAAGACATCTACCGCTAGCCATCAGAACCCTCGCTTAACTCCACGGCCGAACCATGCTCCTCATCTTAGATAACTACGACTCCTTCACCTACAACCTCGTTCAGTACTTCGGCGAGCTTGGGGTTGAAATGAAAATCCTCCGCAACGACGCGATCACCGTCGACGAGGTGAAAAAGCTGGCTCCAGAGAGAATCTGTATCTCCCCCGGCCCCTGCACGCCGAACGAAGCTGGCATCTCCCTCGAACTCATCCGGGAACTCGGCGCCACCACCCCCATCCTCGGCGTCTGCTTGGGCCACCAAGCGATCGGCCAGGTCTACGGCGGCGACGTCGTCCGCGCGGACCGCCTGATGCACGGTAAAACCTCTCCGATCCTGCACAACGGCCACAGCGTCTTCGCCGGCATGCCCAGTCCCTTCGAGGCCACGCGTTACCACTCCCTCATCGTCAAGCGCGACACCCTCCCTGACAGCCTCGAAATCACCGCCTGGACTGCGGAGAATGAAATCATGGCGCTCAAACACAAGGAACACCCCGTCCACGGCGTCCAGTTTCATCCGGAATCCATCCTCACCCAAGATGGCAAGCAGCTTTTGGAAACGTTCCTCCGACTGTAGGGGCGATCTTCGGTCGCCCTCACTTAGGGAAAGCGGAGAAGAAAGGTCCAAACCGCAGATAAACGGGATGAACGCAGATCAAGATTTTCGAACCCTTCCGACCAGGCTTCGTGAGACCCCGGGAAGTTTTGCCGCACTCCGCCTCTTCATCTGCGGACATCCTGTTATCTGTGGTTCGATTCTCGATACTGGGGCTACACCTCATCCAGTGAATTCCATCCTTCGCCCTCCGTGGCGTGTCTCCCGCTTTTTTGAGAGTTGAAGCTTGCCCCGGGAAACCTAGCCTCGCCGCATGAACCTGCTGCTGCAAAACGCTCGCATCGCCTCCGAATCCTCTCCCGACCTCCTTTCCGCAGACGTCCTGATCCAAAATGGAATCATCCAAAAAGTCTCCACACGCATTTCGGTTCCCGACGACACCCGCGTCATCGACTGCAAAAATCAGGTTCTCTGCCCCGGCTTCTTCGACGCCCACGTCCACTTCCGCGAACCCGGCCAGGAGGCCAAGGAAAACATCGCCTCCGGTTCCGAAGCGGCCATCAACGGTGGCATCACCGGCATCGTCATGATGCCGAACACCTCCCCCGCCATTGATTCCGCCTCCACCGTCGCCACCGTCCTTAATTCCGCCAAGCGCAACTCCCGCATCCCCATCTACACCTCCGGCTGCGTCACCAAAAGCCGCGAAGGCAAGGAGCTTGCCGCCATCGATGGCATGCGCTGCCTCGGCGTGAAAATGCTCACCGACGATGGCGACACCACCATCAATTCCTCCATCCTCTACCGCGCCATGCAGTACGCATCCGAGTTCGGCATGTTCTTCGCCTCCCACTGCGAGGTCCCCGAGCTCGCCGGTCCCCGAGCCCTCAACGACGGCCCCGTCTCCTACCGCCTCGGCATCACCGGCTCCCCCGCCTGCGCCGAGGAAATCATCATCGACCGCGATATCCGCCTCGCCCACGCCACGGGAGCCCATATCCACATCCAGCACGTCTCCTCGAAAATGGGCATGGAAACCATCCGCTGGTGGAAATCACGCGGCGACGTCCGCGTAACCGCCGAGGTCTCCCCCCACCACCTTCTCTTCACCGACGAGCACATCGGAGATTTCGATACCCACTACAAGATGAACCCGCCTCTCCGCACCAAGGAGGACAACCAGGCCCTCCTGGACGGACTGTTAGACGGCACCTTCGACATGATCGCCACCGACCACGCCCCGCACACCCCTTTCGAGAAATCCCAGGATTTCGTCTCCGCCCCCAACGGCATCACCGGCCTCGATACCGCCGTCGTCTCCCTCTACCACCACTTCATTGCCACCGAAAAATTCGGCTGGGACCTCCTTGTTAGAAAATACTCCGCAGAGCCCCGCCGCCTCATGTCCCTCGAAGTCCCGACCATCGAGGAAGGCCAGCGTGCCAACCTCACCCTCTTCAACACCGAGGCCACCTCCACCTTCACCAAGGATTTTATGAAATCCAAATCCCAAAACACCCCGTTCTTGGACAAAACCCTGCAAGGCCGCATCGATCTTGTAATCCTAGACAACGAAATCCTCCTCGAACGGTAACAAAAATCCACGTCGCTACAGCCCCCCTTACAAAGCTCAAGTCTTCTCACTGCTCACTGCTCACTGCTCACTGCTCACTGCTCACTGCTCACTGCTCACTGCTCACTGCTCACTGCTCACTGCTCACTGCTCACTGCTCACTGCTCACTTGAAACATGCTCGCCTCCGTCACCTGCCCCACTTGCTTCGAGCACTTCGAGATCCCCATCCCCCACGAAGAGGAGATGCCCACGGAATACGACTACGACTGTGAAATCTGCTGTCGGCCCATGCTCATCATCCTGAACTCCTCTGAGGACATTCACGCTCAAGGGCTTTCAGATTGACAGAATTCTGTCACGCTTCACCTTTCCAATATGCAAACGGTGAACTACACGGAAGCCCGCAACCAACTTGCGAGCCTGATGGAAGCCGCGTCCCGGGACCGGGAGCCAATCACAATCACCCGAAACGGGCAGGGAAAAGTCGTTCTGCTCGCTGTGGAAGAGTACGAGGCAATGGAGACTACGCTTCATCTTTTTTCGACCCGTGCCAACGCCGCCCAGCTTCAGAAAGGGCTCGCCGAATATGAAGCGGGAAGATTTGAGACCCACGATCTATGCGACTGATCTGGCTTCCAACCGGTTGGGAGCAATATCTTTACTGGCAGCAAGCCGACCGGAAGATACTCGCCCGCGTCAACGAGGTCATCCGGGACACGCTCCGGACTCCCTTCACTGGTATTGGCAAGCCGGAGCCCCTCCGGAACAACCTCAAAGGATGGTGGTCTCGTCGCATCACCCATGAGCACCGGCTGATCTACAAGATCGAGCAGGACAGCATCATCATCCTCCAGTGCCGCTTCCACTACGACTAACCCACGCCCCTTCCCTTGGCAAAACCCGCCGCCCTGAGCCCTTCCTTACATCATGAAAAAAGCCGACAAAGAATTTCTCTTCAATCTCCTCGAAACCCCCAGCCCGACCGGCTTCGAAATGGCCGGCCAGAACATATGGGCAAACTTCCTCAAGCCGATCGCCGCCTCCGTCGAGTGCGACGCCTACGGCTCCACCTGGGCCACCCTCCCCGGCAAGTCCAAGCGCGTCGTCATGCTTGAAGCCCATGCCGATGAGATCGGCTACATGGTCAAACACATCGATGACAAGGGCTTCATCCGCATCGACCGCGTCGGCGGTTCCGATGCCGCCACCGCCCGCGGTCGCCGCGTCCAGATCCTCGGCGACAAAGGGCCAATCTCCGGAATCATCGGCAACACCGCCATCCACCTCCGCCGCGACAACCTCGCCAACGAAAAAGCCCCCGCCGTCCACGATCTCTGGATCGATGTCGGCGCATCTGATGCCAAGGAAGTCGCCGGACTAGGCATCCGCGTCGGCCATGCGCTCGTGAATCAGGACGGACCTTCCGAGCTTGCCAACAAGCGCCTCGTCGGCCGCGCCCTAGACAACCGCATCGGCTCCTACATCATCGCCCAAGTGATGAAGCGCATCGCCGCCTCCGGCAAAAAGCCAGCCGTCACACTCGTCTGCCTCAACGCAATCCAGGAAGAAATCGGCGGCCACGGTGCCATGATGGCCGCCTACCGTCTCAAGCCCGACCTCTGCGTCTGCCTCGATGTCACCCATGCCACTGACACCCCCGGCATCGACCCCGGAAAATTCGGCTCGGTCAAACTGGGCGGCGGCCCGACCCTCTCCCACGGCACCGCCAACCACCCGCTCATCGTCAAGCGTCTCATCGAGATCACGGAAAACGAGAAAATCGCCATCCAGCACGAGGCCACCAGCCGCTACACCGGCACCGATACCGATAGCATATTCATCTCCCGCGAGGGCATCCCCAGCGCCCTCGTCTCCCTCCCCCTCCGCTGCATGCACTCCGTCGTAGAAACCGCCCATCTCGACGATATCGAGAACACCATCAAGCTCCTCCAGGCCTTCGTCCTCTCCATCAAAGACATCGACAACTTCCACCACACCCTCGGCTGACCGTGGCGGCGGATTGCATCCGCCACGCCCCCACTTGCGACACGACTGTCTCCCACTGATCACTCGGCACTCTCTTTTCCGCGTATTCCGTGCCTTCCGTGGTTCCTCTCTTATTCGTAACATTCGTAAAATTCGTGGTTTCCTCAAAACCCCACAAAACTCATATACCACTCCCAGAGCCGCCATCCTCCAAACATCCAGGCCACCGCGCCCATCGCCAGAAACGGGCCGAACGGCAGCTGCTTTCCAAACCCGATCCTCCCGATCACCGCCGCAACAATCGCGAACAACGACGCCCCGAACAGAGAGAAAAACACCCCGCTCCAACCAAAGAAAGCGCCGATCATCCCCAGCAGGTGCACGTCCCCCATCCCCATCGCCTCGCGCGGAATCACCACCCTCTTCGCCCGCCCGCTCAGCGAAACCATATCCTCAAGCTGAAACGCCCGCCCGTCGCTAAGCTCGATCCCCAGCTCTTGTATCACCAGCGGACCAGCCCCCGTTTCCTTCCCATCTACTACGACCTCCGTAGCATCGACGAGCAACCGGTCCGTCTTGCGTGAAAAAACGTCCCACCAGGGAATCGACTCGCCATTGATGACAAACAACATCGGATCCTCGTCGTTCTCCGGCTCCTTGAGGAACCAATCAACCTCCTTTTCAAATTTCATCTCCTTCCGGCCGAAGGCCTTTTTCCCCAGCTCCACCACGAGCCAAAGACCGAAGAATCCGGCGGCCCAGCCTATCGCCCCCGCCAACAACCCGCTCCACCAAAGACCACCATAGCCAGCTAACACCGGAAGCTGCGGCCATACCGCGCAAGCGATCAGCCCTACGACCGATCCCGCCCATGTTAGATTCGTCGGAATGATCAGATGCTCGGCATCAATGTAAGTGATCGCCACCAGCAGCGCCACCAGCACCCACAGGAAAAGCACCACCTGCACGGGAAACAGCCACCACACCAGACCGAACAGCACCGCTGTTAACATCTCGACCGCGATGTAGCGAAAAGGAATCGGTGCCTTGCAGTAAGCGCATTTCCCCCGGAGAAACAGCCAGCTCACAATAGGCATGTTCTGCCACAGGCTGAGCTGATTCTTGCAAATGGGACAGAAGGATCGCTTCGGCTTGTTCACCGACATCCCGAGCGGCGTCCGGTAGATCACCACGTTCAGAAACGATCCGATACACGCCCCGATCATCACCGCCGGGATCAACCAGACCCAGTGATCAAGGGGCGGATAAATCACAGGCACCCGCGCCACCTTTCGACCTCGCGTTCCACATTTTCCACCGATGGCGCGCCCACATTCGTCCGTGCTGCCAGCGCCGTATGCAGTGAGAAAACCGATTTCATCTCGTCCGTATAGGCGCTGTCGATCTGCTTCAGATCCATCTCATCAAGCGGCACTCCGCTCTTCACCGATTCCGCGACCGCCTTCCCCACCAGCTCATGCGCATGCCGGAAAGGCACCCCGCTTTTCACCAGGGCATCCGCGAGATCCGTGGCCAGTAGCATCGGGTCGCTTGCTGCGGCCAGGCAGCGGTCCTCGCGCATTTCCATCGCCGCAATCATCTCGGTGTTCACCGCCAGCACCATCAGGATTGTGTCGACCGAATCGAAAAGCGGTGGCTTGTCCTCCTGCAAATCCCGGTTGTAAGTGATCGGCAGCCCCTTCATCGCGACCAGCAGATTCATCAGATTGCCGACCAGCCGGCCGGTCTTGCCCCGCGTTATTTCACATACGTCGGGATTCTTCTTCTGTGGCATCAGTGAAGATCCGGTCGTGTGCGCGTCAGAGAGACTAACAAAACCAAACTCACTGCTGCACCATAGGATCAGGTCCTCGCTAAGCCGCGACAGGTGCACCCCGCAGAGCGAGATGCAGAACAGCACCTCGGCGATGTAATCGCGATCCGCGATCGCATCCATGGAGTTGCGGGATACTCCGTCGAAACCCAGTTCCTCCGCGATGCCCTCCCGATCCAGATTGATCGTCGATCCAGCAAGAGCCCCTGAGCCCAGCGGCGAAATGTTCAACCGCTTCCGGCAGTCCAAGAGCCGCCCCCGATCGCGCTGCAGCATCTCCACATAAGCCAGCAAATGATGACCGACCGTCACCGGCTGCCCCCGCTGCAGATGAGTGTAACCCGGCATAACCGAGCCCGCGTAACGGTCCGCCTGATCCACCAGCACCTTCTGCAAGGCAATGATCGCCGCCACGATTCCATCAATCTGCGTTCGGCAGTAAAGCCGTGTATCCGTCGCGACTTGGTCATTGCGAGAGCGGGCCGTATGGAGCTTGCCACCGACCGCGCCGATCCGCTTTGTCAACTCCGCCTCAATGTTCATGTGGATGTCCTCCAATGAGGTCCGGAACTCGAAACGATCTTCCCGGATGTCCCCTTCGATCTCGCGCAGGCCGCTCTCGATCTGGGAGAACTCCGCTTCTGTCAGCAATCCGGCACGCATCTGCGCCCGAGCGTGAGCAATCGAGCCCGCCACATCATGAGAAAACAATCTCCAATCATATGAAATCGACTCGCCAAACTGTTGCACCAGCGACGACGTATCTTGAGCAAAACGGCCTTTCCACATATCAAAATTCTCCGTCGGTATAGACATCTGCGGGCACGGTTTTCCGCTCCGCCTGGGTATTCGTAAATGCCACATCACCCTCCACTACCACTCCTTTTTCAAAAGTAAGCAGCCCATTTACTTTAAGCGAATCACACCTGATCAGGCTCGGCACCCCCAGCGGCTCCAGCGCATCGACCAGCTTGTATTCACTCGAAAGCGCAACATCCGGCGGCACTCCATTCCGCTCCTCACGCAGCCGCACCTGCCCGTCTTCTAGAACTTCGTAGGCATCGGACCGCAACGCCAGCAGATCCGCCGTCGTTTTCACCGGAGCAAAGCGGCTGCGCGGAACCTCGATTGCCAGAGCGCCTTCAAAGCACTCGATCGCAGAACCCATCGCGATTTCCAGCTGGATTACAGGTGTTGACGTGGAATCGCGTGGATCCACCGTCTTCCGGTTCTTGATCATTGGCAGCGGCAACACACCGGAATCGGCTTTGAGCTGCTGCTTCAGCTTCTCCAGATTCAGCCACAGGCTGTTGGTATTGAAATATTGGTGTTTGTCGATGTTTTGAAACTCGTCCAAATCCCCATCTGGACACTGCGCCACCTCTCGCAGCAGCAGGCGGCCGTCGCTCTTGCGCTTCGCCAAATGCCCGCCTTTTTTGTCCGCCGCCGTCCGCCGCGTCACCTCCATCATGAAGGGTGCCCCGCTCTCGGCGAAGAAAGCCAGCAGCGCAGGATCAAGAATCGCCCCGAGATTGTCCGAGTTGGAAACAAACGCGTATTTTACACCCTCGCCTAACAAACGGTCGAGCCAGCCGCTACCCACGAGCGCCGGGTAAACATCTCCGTGGCCCGGCGGGCACCATTCCTGATCCGGATCGGCCGGCCACTCCACTGGTGCCAGCGTCTCCGCATCGATCTTCGGGATCATGTTCTGCATCATTTCCACCTCATCCGCTGCCGCCAAGCCCTCGTTTTCGTATTGCCGCAGATGCGCCAGCGTATCCGCGCTGGTGCTGAAACTATTCATCAACAGCAGCCGAACCTTCGCACCGCTCTTCTTGCGGAGGGCGATAGTCTGCCGCACCATCAGATCGAGGAAATTCACGCCATCGCGCACCGCCAACAGACTCTTCGGGCCTTGCAGACCCATGCCGGTTCCGAGTCCGCCGTTCAGCTTGACCACCACCGTCTGAGCAAGCAGATCTTGGCCGCTGCCGCCATTGAGCTCGTCCGCCTTCGGCAAATCCCGCGCCGGCTCGATCGTCTCCTCGCCGATCATGCCCGTCTCCTCCCGCAGCAATGCCTCGTAGTTCCTCTTGAAAACCGCCACCGGTGCATCGCCCATACCAGCGGCCCTCATCTTGATCTCAAACGCGTCAAACTCACTCATACAAGGATTGTCCATCACCATACCACCCGCGTAAATATCAAACTGGACAAGCGCCGCAGGCTTTGGACTGCTGAGGTCATCCGCAGCTTTCACGCCAAGGCGCGCCTCGTCCCTTCGCTCCTTAACAAACGGCCATACCGCCGCCCCCAGAAGCTGGGGATAAGAACCCCAGCAGTCCAAAGCCTGCGGCGCCGCATAATAAGCCCTCTCTCCCTCCGTGATCTCCGTCTCCTCCTCTTCCTCCGTGGAAATCAATTACGGAAAAGACGGAGTGGCCGGAGAAAATCCAAATGCTCGCATCAGAGCAACGCCACTCCGTCCCCGGCTCGGTCCTCTCCCGGAACACCGCCTGCACACCCCCCGTTCGAGCCTCCGCTCACCAGGTTCTCTATCTGGAATTCACCGTAATAGCGCAGCATAAGAATTTCCCGGACAAAGATCGACCGATCCGGGATGACTGCGCCCCACCGTATGCACGACAACTTTCGGGATGACTGCGAATCTCCGCATGCACCTATGAACCTGAGAGTTGATAAGAGTGCGGGAACAAGAATGCAGCAT
>JBGTDO010000123.1:0-32454 GCA_041748235.1 Akkermansiaceae bacterium
TTCGTCTAGGAGCGGGTTGAGTTTGTCTGGCTTGGAAATCAGATTCGCGCGCTGGATGAGTTTGAGTCATCGCTGCGTTTCGCGCAGTTCCTTGAGGGAGAGGCGGAGCTTGTGGATGAAATCGGCAGGTGATTCCGCAGCCTGCGCTTCACCATGGTTGGCGAGTGGTGCGGTTCTTCCATTCAATGTTCGATGTTAGACGTTCAATGTTCGACGTTGGCCGCCTCAGCGGCCAAATGGCCAGAAGAAGCCGAGGAGTTTGCCGAAACAGCCGGGCGGTTTTGAGTTTTCGGTTTCGAGGATTTGGGCGTAGCGGATCAGGCCGATGGCAGTGGCGAACTGTGGATCCTTAAAGGAGGGGTGAGCTGAGTCGGCTGACTCGGAAGGCTCGGGGCGATAGATGTCGCGACCGAAGACATCGAAGGCGAGCTCGGAGAAGCCGTTCATCAGGCTGGTGCCGCCGGTGAGAAAGACTCCTGCGCCGATTGCTTCGACAGATCCTGCAGGGAGGCGGGAGCGGACGAGCTTGAGGGTCTCCTCGAGGCGCTGGCGGATGACCTCGTTGAGAATCGCGCGTTTCACTTCGACATCGGCAAAGCCGGTTTCGTCGGTGAGCTTGGCGACGCCGACGGAGAGGGAGGGGTCGGAGGAGGCGTTGCCCTCGAGAACTTTGAGCTTTTCGGCTTTTGAAAATGGCAGACCGGTGACGAGGTGGATGTCGTTGGTGACGTGATCGCCGCCGACGGGGATGCAGCCGGAGGCGGCGATGGAGCCTTCTAGGTAGAGGGCATAATCGGTGGTGCCGCCGCCGATATCAATCAGCAGGGCACCGCGGAGGCGTTGCTCCCGATCAAGGGCCATTTGCGCGGTTGCAATTGGCGCGAAGACGATATCATCGACCTCCAGCGGGCACTCGCGGACGAGCTTGATGGAGTTTTGTATGCGGTTGCCGATGCCATGGATGATGTGGAAGTCGGCTTCGACAGTTTTCGCGAACAGGCCGATGGGCGATGCGGATTGCTCGAGCCCGTCGACGCGGTAGTTGCGGATGATGGTGTGGAGGCAGACGTGGTCCTGGGGATAGGGGACGTCACGGGCGATGTTGCAGGCCTCCTCGAGGTGCTCCGGGAGGATGTTCTGCTGGTTGTCCGGGAGTCGGAAGGTGCCGCGGTTGTTGACTCCTTGGAGGTGGGAGCCGGTGACGGAGAGGAAAACCGAGCCGATTTCCACGTCGCTGGCATCCTCCGCCTTGGCGAGAGCATCTTTGAGGCAGGCGCGTGCCTGGGAAAAGTCGGCGAGTTCGCCGCGGCGCACTCCTGCCGACTTTGTGACGCCGATTCCGAGGATTTTCACCGCGCTGTCGGGTTTGACCTCGCCGACTACGATGCAGGTTTTGCTGGTGCCGATTTCAAGGCCAACGTGTATTTTGGTGCGGCGGGCCATGGTGGTCAGTTGCGGTTGAGGAGGGATCTGAGGTCGTCCGCCTGGCGGTATTCGCGGGTTTCGGCGGGTGTATGCTCAAGAACCGGAATTGCGCGCGGAGGCTCGTCGTGTCCGCCGCCCACTGTGATGGGGACATTTTGCTTCGGGATCAAATTGATCGTGGCGATTTGATATCCCTTTTTCTCAGCGTGCTGGAGAGCCTGGCTGAGGTAGTCGAGCTGGCGCTTGTGCTCACCAAGGCCGAAGGTGGCAACGGTGCCGGCGCGGGTGGTGAGATTGAGAGACCATTTGGTTTTCTGAGAGATCGATTCGACTGATGAAACCTCGTGCGGCGAGATGGCTACGATGGCTTTCAGCAGATGGAGGCAGTGCTTGTACTGGGGGTGGGCAAGGGTTTGACCTGCGGCAATCGGATGGTCTGGATCAGAATCAAGGATCAAGATTGGGAGCTGGCCCGCAGCCTCCGCCTGGCGCGACGGGCAGGGGTAGGTGAAGCCGTCGTAGTCAACGAGCAGAGCGTTGACGCTGCGGCTCGGAGGAAAGTTTTCTTCAGGGCAGGCGATCCACGCCTGCGGCCTGCGGGTGGTGATTCTGAAGGCGAGGGTGCCCGGGAGGTTCCTCTCCACCCTGGCCGAGGAAATCGCTGGGATACTCAAGAGCTCTTGCTCGAGGGCTTCGACATCGAAATCGAAGATGTTTCCGGACAGATCCAACTTGAGATGCTCGACGAGATCGACCTCGTCTAGGACGTCGTTGGGCGAGAGATCCACGGCTTGGAGACGGAAATCCGGGTTCCGGTGGAAGGTGTGCTCGAAGGCTTTGCGGCCTCCGTAGCCAACGACGGCGATGAGGCCTGCAAAAACGGCGATTTTGGCGAGCGTCTTGAGGACGCCGAGAAAGGTGAACCATGCGATGCGCGGCGACATGACCTCGGCTTTAAGTAGCTTGACTTGGTAGCGGTGGCGCCGGGGTTTGGAGGTTCGTTTACGCATTGATGAGGGAAAAGGAGCCGACGGAATAGGCGGGGGGATCATTCACGAAATGCCCCCGTTTGAATACCGTATTTCGAACGACGGCAGCTTTTTGCCGGATATTATTACGCAGTTCCTGAATGTCAATCTGCTTCAAGTTCTGAAGCCAGTTGATGAGCTGGTTCAGTCGCGGTCGGCGACGAACAGGGTGTGGGTGAAGCGTTTGGCCTTCGGGTAGGCTTTGGCGCTGACGCACTCGACCTTTGTGAAAACTTTCTCCAAAGATTTGGCAAAGTGCTTGTCGGGATTCGCCGACCAAAAAACAACCCTTCCGCCGCGATGGAGGGCGGTTCTGATGAGTTGGATGCCGTTCTTGTCGTAAAGGCGGGCGTTGCCCTTCTGCACGAGAGGGTCCGGGCTGTTGTCGACGTCCAGCAGGATCGCGTGGTAGGGCTTCTCGGTGGCGCGGGTGATAATTTCGAAGACGTCGCGGGTGTGGATGCGGACGCGCGGATCGTCAACCAGGAGGCCGTTGACCGACTGGAGGTGCTCGCGATTCCAATCGATGATTTCCTCAAGAAGCTCCGCGACATCGACGACGGCATCGGGAGGCGAGAGCTCGAGGACACGACGGAGGGTGAAGCCGAAGCCGAGGCCACCGATGAGGATGCGGGGTTGGGCGGGTAGGTGGCCGCAGGCGATTTCCGCCATTTGCTGCTCGGAGGAGGAGGCGGTGGTGCTCATGAGCTGCACCCCTCCGATTTTCAGGAAATGCTGGCCATCGTGCTCTTGGAGCAGCATCGGCGCTCCATCGGGGTTTTTGCAGGAGGCTAGGGTGGTGGTCGGTTTCATTGAAAAGAAACGACAGGAGTGTGATTACTCGTTGAGAGATAGCTCGGCGATCTTTTTGCAGAGTTCGGCGAAAGGGAGGCCCGCAGCGGCGGCGGATTTCGGTAGGAGCGAAGTCTCCGTCATGCCCGGGATGGTATTGGCCTCGAGGACGTAGGGGCGATTCTGGGAATCGAGCATGACGTCAACGCGGGAATACACTTGAAGGTTGAGAGCGCGGTGGGCGGCTAGGGCTGCGGCTTGGACGGCGGCGGTGGTTTCCTCATCCAGATCGGCTGGGCAGATGTACTGGGAGCCGGTGGTTTTTCCCGAGAGCCATGGATATTTCGTGGCCATGTCGTAAACGCCTTCGGGCGGAATGATATGGACGACTGGATAGGCTTTCCCATCAATGACTGGGACCGTGAGCTCGGGACCGGCGATGAATTCCTCTATGAGAAGGTCTTTCGAGTGTTGCGAAGCTTTGGCGATGGCGGCCTCGGCCTCTTCGTGAGTCTTGACGATCTCAATGCCTACCGAGGAGCCTTCGCGCGGCGGCTTTACCACGAAAGGTGGCGGAAAGGAGGGTAGAGCTGGGCCGTCAGTGAGATCGATGAGTTCAGCGCGGGGGGTGGGGACGTTGCCAGCGAGGAACGCCTGCTTCGCGAGGTTTTTATCGAAGGCGATACGGGAGGATTCTGCGCGGGCGCCGGTGTAGGGGACGCCCATTTCATCGAGGATGCCCTGAAGCGTGCCGTCTTCGCCGAAGGTGCCGTGGATGGTGTTGAAACAAAGGCCGGTTCCTTCGGGGAGGGTGATTTCCGTGGTGGTGACATCCACTGGGACAGCGTCAAGACCGAGTGACAAGAGGGCCTTTAAAACGGCGTTTCCAGAAGCGAGGGAGACTTGGCGCTCGGAGCCAGGGCCACCCATGAGGACGGCGATTTTAATGTCTGTGAGATTCATGAGGAGGTGCTGGTGTTGGAAAGAAGAGTTCAAAGCGCCAAGAATGCTAAGAACGCCAAGGTTTGGAAAGAAATGCAGGCTTCACGTTTCGGGCTTTAGAAGCTCGATTCGTCTTCGCCGATGATTTTGACTTCCGTCTCGAGCTCGACGTAGCGCTCGCTGCGGGCCTTTTTCTGGATGGATTCGATGAGTTCGAGGATTTCTTTGGCGGTGGCTTTGCCGTTGTTGACGATGAAATTTCCGTGGACGTCGGAGACGGCGGCCTGGCCGATGGAGGCACCTTTTAGCCCGAGCATGTCGATGAGGCGGCCCGCAGGGATTTGCTCCGGGTTTTTGAAGGTGCAGCCGGCGGAGGCGGCGATGGGCTGGCTGCTTTTGCGCTTCTCGCGTGACTCGTGCCAGCGCTCCTTGATGTTTTCGTGGGTATCGTTTTTGCCTTTGAAGACGGCCTGGAGGGCGAAGTTCCGACGGAGTTCGCGGACGTTGCGGTAGGCGGCGACGATCTCGTCACGCTCGCGGGTGCGGATGACGCCGTCTTCATCGAGGAAGGTGACTCTAACAACCTGATCGAAAGTCTCCACACCCATCGCTCCGGCGTTCATGCGTAGGGAGCCGCCGACGTTTCCAGGAATCCCCTCCATCCACTCGAAGCCGCCGATGCCGTGGGCTCCGGCGTAGGAAGCGAGTTTTTTCAAACGCACGCCCACTCCTGCGGTGACGTGGCCCTTTGAGTCGATGGAGAGTTCAGAAAAGGCCCCACCTGCAGGATGGATGACCGCGCCGGGGATGCCACCATCGCGGACAAGGAGATTCGATCCACGGCCGACGACGCGAATGGGAATCCCACGGCCGCGGCAATGATCAACGAGGAAGGCGAAGGCATAAAACGAGCGCGGTTCCAGCCAATACTGCGCCGGTCCACCTACTAGAAGTGTGGTATGCTTCCGCATTGGCTCGTAGAGTTTGCCATCGATCTCACCTGCTGGCATCAGTGCCTGCATTTCCTCCAGCAGTTTCAGATCCTTGGCGATGCGGGTGCCAACCTCGTGAACATTGCCGGCACCGAGGGTGACGAGAAGGTCGCCGACTTGAAGCGCGTTTCCGACATGGTGGTGGGCGGTGGCCATGTCCGGCAGGAAAGTCGCCGGGATATCGCCATGCTCCTTCATCGCATCAACCAAAGTCTGGCCAGTGATGCCTGGGATCGGCTGCTCGGAAGCGGGGTAAACATCCGTGATGAAAACGCGGTCGGCGGCTTGGAGGACTTTACCGAAATCATCCGCTAAGGCCTTGGTGCGGGTGTAACGGTGGGGCTGGAAAAGGACGATGACCCGGGAAGGTTTGAGTGAACGGGCGGTCTGTAGGGTGGCGGCGAGTTCGGTGGGATGGTGGCCGTAATCGTCGATGATCCTGTAGTTTGCCGAGAGGTACTTGGTTTCGAAGCGGCGTTTTGCTCCGGCGAATGAGGAGAGTGCGCGGGCGATAAGCGAAAACTCGGCGCCGCAGGTGTCGGCGATGGCGATTGCTGCCAGGGAGTTGAGGATATTGTGTTCGCCCGGAATGGTGAGCTCGATGTCACCGAGCGGGACGCCGTTCTTCTTCACCGTGAAGGCGGAGGAGCCTTTGAGATCGCGGATGCCGGAGGCGCTGTAATTCGTCGTCTGGTCGCTCGTTTCCCAGCCGTAGGAGACGGCGTTCGGGCGGCTGGCGCAGACCTCTTGGGCGACCGGACTCTCGGCGCAGTAAACGATGGTGCCTGTGGTCTGGTCGGCGAGGGTGTTGAAAACCTCCTTGATGTGATCGATGTCGCGGTAGAAATCGAGGTGCTCGGCCTCGATGTTAAGGATGACCGAGTGCTGCGAATGATAAAGAGCGAGCGTACCGTCCGATTCATCACCCTCGGCGACCATGTGGGTGCCATCGGGATCCCATTTCGCGTTCGCTCCGAGGATTGGGATTTCCGCGCCGACGTAGTAGGAGGGCTTCTGGCCGCACTCGCGCAGGAGGTGGGCGGTCATCGCTGAGGTGGTCGTCTTGCCGTGTGTGCCGGAAACGACGATGCCTTGCTTGGTGTGCAGAATCGCGGCGAGACACTCGGCACGCCGGAGGAGCGGAATCTTCGCCCGTTTCGCGGCGGCGTAGGCGGGGTTCTTCGAGTTGATCGCGGAGGAGTAAACCACGAGTTGAGCTCCCTTGACCCCTGCACCTGTCTGGGGTGTGTTAAATTTCAGCCCGAGCTTCTGCATGCGCTCCGTCTCCCTGGTGGTAACCCGGTCGCAGCCGGAAACTTTATGCCCCATGGCCATCAGCAGCAGCGCAAGGCCGCTCATACCAGAACCGGCAACGCCGATGAGGTGGATTCGGAGCGGCTGGGAGAGATCGGTGAGGTCGGGTGTCTGGTCGGGCATTCGGTAGAGGCGGGAAAGTGACTAGTTTCAGGGGATTGGGCAAATAGAAAGCTGGAACAGAAAGAACCGTTAGAGGGGGCTGTGGGGTGTCGGTGGTCTTACGAAGTGCGGCGTGTGACCGGAGGATCATTTCCCGGGCTCGGATCCGATTTGTTGGGCGTTACGGGTCACGTTCATGTGAAACTGGCAGTGGTCTTTTTCATCACTGATCCAGAAGGTCCAATCTCCATACGTATAGGAGAGTGCCCCCCCCCTTGTCTTCCGATGGCGCTCTCTCCAGCTGGGCCACGAAAGTGTCGTGGTCTGACGGATCGAAACTAAATTCCCCATTCGAGACGTTTGAGTCCAAATCATTGCGCATCGAAATGTCATGGCTTGATGGCGGGATGATGTCAGGCAGCCATCCCCTTGCAAAACCACTCTCCGCCTCGGCTTCCGCGCGAGTAGCATAATTCAGTGGCACCTGACTATCGCAGCCGATGATCGAAGAAGTCGCGAGAATGAGAGGCAGAGTGTGGCGGAGGATCATATGCGAAGCGGAAGTATAATGTAAAAGTGTGAGGTCATTCCTGCGGATCGGGCTTATTATCTGAAAAGGTCGCTGTGGCTACCGGTTCTCTCAAGAAACAGGCTCACTTCTTCGACTCGATAGATTAGAATCCAGTCCGGCTCGATATGACAGTCGCGTGATCCGCCCATTTTCCGTCCAGCGAATGGTCACGGTGTTTCGTAACGGCAAGCTACGCCCAGGACCCGGCTAGCTCCGTTAGGGCGCTGACCTACAAAGATTTCTGTGTGCGGTCGAGCTAGGTTTCCTTTTGGAACACGAAGACGTGTAGTTCTGGTGAATCCACAGATATCATGTTAGATCGCTTGATCATTTGGAGCGCACGTAGCGTGGGGGACGGATGGAATGAATTCTGAGCCGGCGGTCACAGTTCCGCGAGGATGGCGGCGGTGACTTGGGCGGGGGCGTCGGGGATGGCTAGGGCGCGGGCGGCGGCGGACATTTGTTTGAGGGCGCCTGGGTTGGTGAGGAGGTTGGAGAGGATTTCGGCGAAGCTTTCCGGTGAGAGGTCTTTTTCCTGGATGAGCTTTGCGGCGCCGGATGCGGAGAAGACTTCGGCATTGGCGGTCTGGTGATCGTCGGCGGCGTAGGGGTAGGGGACGAGGATGGAGGGCAGGGCGGCGAGGGAGATCTCCGTGAGGGTGGAGGCTCCGGAGCGGGCGACGACGAGGTCTGCGACGGCGTAGGCGGAGGGCATTTGGTCGCAGAAGCCGATGAGGTGGTAGCCCGGGCGTTTCACCGGGTTCTCCTTTTGGATGCGCTCGAAATCGGTGGGGCCGGCGATGTGGAGGATCTGGATGTTCTCCGGAAGGTAGGGGGCGGCTTGGGCGGTGAGCTGGTTGAGCCGGAGCGCACCTTGGGAGCCACCGGTGACGAGCAAGGTGGTCTTGTGAGGATCGAGATCGAATCGGGCTGCGGCTTCGGCGCGGGGAGGGAGTTCATGAATCTCCGGGCGGGCGGGGGTGCCTGTGAGCTGGGTTGGCTTGTTGAAGAAGCGGGCCGCAGGCTCAAGGCCGATGAAGACCTTGTTGCAGAAGCGGGAGGTGAGGACGTTGGCGCGGCCGGGGCGGGCGTTTGAGTCATGAATGAAGGTTTTTTTCTTGAGCAGGTGTCCGGCCAGGACGGGAGGTAACGAGGTGAAGCCGCCCATGCCCAGAACCGCATCGGCTCCGAATTCGCGGATGATTCTTTTGGAGCTGCTGATCGACTGGTAGAGGGCCCAGAGAAAGGGCAGCATTGCCAGCGAGAGTGTTTTCGGCTTGGCGATGGCGGGGACCTGCTCGAAGCGGAGGTGAGGGTATTTCGCCGATGCCTGGGAATCGATTTTCTTCTGCGAGATGAGCAGCAGGGGCTCGTGGCCTTGGGCGAGCAGGGATTCGGCAACAGCGATGCCGGGAAACAGGTGGCCGCCGGTGCCTCCGCAGGCGATGAGGATTTTCATGGTGAAGTGGAAAGTGGGAAGTGATCAGTGATCAGTGATCAGTGGAAGATGGGTCGTGTGAGAGAGGGTGAGGTGGGAGCAGGTGATGAGTGTAATTCGAGAATCTAGCCACTCGTCGTTGCGGAACACGCTCCAATGATCTTCAGGAATGGCGGGCTCATCGATGGATTGGAGCATACGCAGGGATGAGGCTGAATACCTCTCTGTCTTTTGCCCGTTGAAGATATTTGTGAAGTCTGTTTCGGAACTCAGTGACACTCACTCTGCTGAGAGAATGCTGAAAACTGTCGATGCGGATGGAATTCATACGGATTTTGAAACTGCGGCGGAGCAGGGACTCTACTTTACACAGTACGGTGCCATTTTTCGGGGAGCGGTAGCCCTGAGTAGTATACAAAGTGAAGCACGCGCCTATGTCGAGGTGTCACTGCCTGTGAGGAAGCATGAAGCGCGAGGGGTTTCATGAGTAGGGCTTCTCCTTCGCCTGCCACGCAAACCGACTCTCCCCGGAGATGTACCAAAGCGGGGATTTCGGAGGTGGGAATGATGCCTCTGGTATGACTTCCGGGGGAGATCCGGAGTGGACCATTTCTCTCATCACACTCATCAAGATGAAGGCGCACAGCGGTCATTGCTTCGAGAACGTCCCGAGAAAGTCTCGCGTAGTTGACGCCATCTTTCACGGTAGGTTGAGTAAAACCCGGGTGACTCACGGGAGCGGCGAACGGAAACACTAGGTCCTGATGCCACGACACTTTCCAGTTTGTATCGGGAGTCTTGTCGAAGGCGATGGCTTGGATGGCGACGGCCGAACCGGGCAGAAGTCCCGCCTCGGTGAGCTGCTCCTTTAGGCCCAAGGCAGTTGCGCGAACCGCTGGAGTATCAAGTAGACATCGGGTTCCGGCCCTGTCCGTCCGGAAGGCCGACTCCCGCAGACGTCTAAGTTCCTCAGGCTTCAGGTTTGGTTGAAAGCAGGTGAATCCCTGCTGCATGAGTTCCTCCGTCATTTCGTGAAATGCACTTACGCCAGGCCGGCGCGGGTGAGGAGGGGGAGAGGGTCGGCGGGGCGGCCCATGAAATCGTGGAAGAGGATTTCGGCGGGTGCGGAGTTGCCTTTGGAGAGGATTTTCTCGCGAAAGTCCGCACCGGTCTGGGGATTGAGGATGCCTTCGATCTGGAAGCGGGTGAAGGCGTCGGCATCGAGGACTTCAGCCCATTTGTAGGAGTAGTAGCCGGCGGCGTAGCCGGTGGGGGAGCTGAAGAGGTGGTTGAAACGGCGGATCATCGAGGGTGGCTCGGTCTTCATCGGGGCGCGGTAGTCGGCGAGGATTTCGCGGTCCACTTCTTCGAGATCCCGGTCGATGTATTTGTCCAGATTCACGTGGAGTTCCAGGTCGAGCTTGGCGAGGGCGAGCTGGCGCATGAAGGCGGAGGCACTCATGTAGTTCTTGGCGGCGAGCATTTTCTGGAACAGGTCCTCCGGGATGGGTTCGCCGGTCTGATAGTGGCGGGCGAAGAGATCAAGGGTTTGGCGGTCCCAGCAGAAATTTTCCATGATCTGTGAGGGAAGTTCGACGAAGTCCCAGGCGACGCTGGTGCCGGCTAGGGATTTCACCGGGACATCCGAGAGCAGGCCGTGGAGGAGGTGGCCGAACTCGTGGAAAATAGTTTCCACTTCGCCGTGGGTGAGGAGGGCGGGGGTGCCATCGACGGGTGGGGACATGTTGCCGATGATGAGGCCGAGGTGGGGATCGCCGGGGCCGCCGGTATGGAGGGAGTTCATCCACGCGCCGCCGCGCTTGGTCTCGCGGGGGTGCCAATCGGCGTAAAAGGAGCCGAGGTGGCGGCCGGTGGCTGAGTCGTGGATTTCGTAGAAGGTGACTTCGGGATGCCAGCCTTCCGGTGCGCTTGATACCCCGGAGGTGGGAGTGCTGCCAGGCTGGTGGTAGATGGTTTCCTTTTGCGAGATGGTGATGCCGAAGAGGCGGGAGGCGATGCTGAACATGCCGCTCATGACGCCCTCGACGGGGAAGTAGGGGCGGAGGAGCTCGTCATCGATATCGTAGTTTTCCTTCCGTTGCATTTCCGCGAAGTAGGCTGTTTCCCATGGTTCTAGGGGCGCGGGTTGCTGGGCAGCGGAACGCAGCCCCTCCTTGGAGGCTTTGTATTGGGCGAGTTGGGCGGCTTCGGCAAGGTAGCGGTCCTTGATGCGATCGTGGAGCTGCCCGACGAATGTGAGGGCGGCGTCGCCGTTGCGGGCCATGCGGCGCTGGAGGATGAGGTCGGCGAAGTTCAGGTGGCCGAGAATTTCTGCTTTTTCCTGACGGAGTCTGAGGATTTGCCAGACGAGTCCGGAGTTGTCGTAGGGGGGCTCTGCGGCAACATTGGCGGAGGCCTGCCAGACTTCCTTGCGCAGGGCCTCGTCGTGCGCGTGCTGCATGACGGGAAACATTGAGGGGAACTGGAGGGTGAAGCGCCAGACGGGGCGGTCGGGTCCGCCGAGATCTTTGGCGCGGGCGTTGGCTGCGGCGGCGGCGACTGCGGACTCGGGAAGTCCGGCGAGGCGGGACTCATCGGTGATCAGTAGTTCCCAAGCGTTAGTGGAGTCGAGAACGTGCTCGGAGTATTGCTTGGTGAGCTGGGAGAGCTCGGAATCGATCTGGGCGATGCGGTTCTTGTGGTCGTCGGGTAGATCTGCTCCGGATTGCTTGAAATCCTCCAGCGTTTCCTGGACGTGGCGCTGAATGATTGGGTCTTGGCTTGGCGGATGCAATCCGCCGCCACGGGAGACGGTTTTGAGGATGTTCCAGAGGCGCGGGTTGAGTGAGAGGGAGGAGAAAAAGTCGGTTACTTCGGGGAGGAGTTTGTTGAGGGCTTCGCGCTGGGCCGGGTTGTCAGAAACGGAATCGAGGTGCTGCAGGCGGCCCCAGGGCTTGGCGAGCATCTCGGTGGCGTTTTCCAAGGCGATGAAGCTGCTCTCGTATGTGGCGGATTTCGCGTCCTGAGTTGCAATCTCTTCGACGGCCTGCTGCGCCTGTGCAAGGGCGTGGCGGATCGAGGGCTCGATGGTGTCCGGAGTGAGTGTGGACCAGCGGACTTGGAAATCTGGAGCGAGGAAGTTCATGGGCGTTGAATATTAGAGAAGAGGGCGACTGAAGATCGCCCCTACAGGGAGTTGGAGAGGACGAGGCCGCCGACAATCAGGCCGATGGCGATCCGGTAGTAGCCGAAGACTTCGAGACCGTGGGACTGAAGATAGCTGACGAGCCACTTGACAGCGAAGGCGGCGGAAATCGTTGCGGCTAGGATGCCCGCGATGATCGGCATGGGACCATAGGTCTCCCACATAAGCTTGCTACCACCAAACCAAACTTCGAATTCCGGGCCAGCACCTTCGATTTTCCAGAGGGCTTTTTTGGCGGTGGCGGCGGTGAGGGTGAGGACGCCGAGGAGGAAGGAGTATTCGACGGCCGCCTTGACGGATAGTCCCATGAGGAGCCCGCCGACGATGGTCATGAGGCTGCGGGATGTGCCCGGCCACATGGCGACGCACTGGAGGAGTCCGATGAAGAGGGCCATCTGCCAAGTGAGCTTGAGGATGTCTCGGCCCTTCCCGCGCGGCGGGTTCCTGCGCCGCCAGGAGACGGTCCAGAGGATGCCGATGCCGCCGACGATCCAGGCGAAGATGATGGGCCACATGGAAAAGAGTTTTGCTTCGATCCAATCGTTGAGGAGATAGCCGAGGACAGCGGCCGGAAGGAAGCCGACGATGATGGAGATGGCGAGCTTGAGTCCGTCGGGGTCCTGGCCGAGGACTCCCATGATCATTTTAATGACGTGTTTGTAGTAGAGGCCAAGGACGGCGAGGATGGCACCGCCCTGGATGCAGATGGCGAAGGCATCGGCGGCGTGTTTTCCCTCAACGGTGGAGGTGCCGATGTGCATCAGGCGCTGGGCGACGACGAGATGGCCGGTGGAGCTGATGGGCAGGTATTCGGTGATGCCTTCGATGATGCCAAGGAGGATTGCTTGCCAGATTTCCATGCGCGGGATTCCAGATTGTCGGACGCGGGTTGTCGATGGTGGAGTGAAGAGAGGGCGAGAAAGCGGGCGGGGTGCGGAAAGAGTACGGAGATTTCCGATCAGGGTTGATTGATGGGCAAGGGGTGCGAAGAGTAGGGGCTGTAAGTTTCTATGAAGCAACGGTATTTGAAGATGGTGAGGCAGACTTACCGGATGTTGAAGCACCGGAAGCTGCGCCATCGCCCCTGGTGGAAGACATTGACGAAACCTTTGTTCCACAAGAGCTTGTGGAAACCTTGCCGGGACACAGTGGCCTCAGGGCTGGCGATCGGCTTGTTTTTTTCCATGATGCTGATGCCGTTCCAGATGATTGCGGCGGCCGTTATAGCGATGCGGTTCCGGGTGAATGTGCCCTTTGCCGTGGCAGCTTGCTGGATCACCAATGTGTTTACGAACGTGCCGATCTGGCTGGCGCAGGTTTGGCTGGGGGATTGGATGCGCTACACGCTCGGCGTGCCGATGCCGGGGTTTCTGGCCAAGGTCCACTTCGATATTCCTGAGGCGGGGGAGATGAACGCGGCGAGCTTCGTGCTGGGGATGATCACCTCCGGAATTGTTTTGGCGCTGCTGGCTTTTCCGCTGGTGCACTTGTTTTCCATGATCATGCCTCATCATCTGCCGATCGTAGCGAGGAGGGTGGCGGCGGGCGATCTTCGGTCGCGCAGGGAAAATGTTGCGAAACAAGATGCCTGAGGTTTTTGAGGTGGACTTGGGCGGGCAAGCCAGCGCTCCATTTGCCCCGTATGATTCCCAATGTTCTGGCAGAGAGATATGCGTCCGCAGCGATGAATGGTATTTGGTCCGCAGAGGGCCGGATCGTGCTGGAGCGGGAGTATTGGATCGCGGTGATGAAAGCGCAGAGGGATCTGGGGCTTGGGATTTCTGAGGAAGCGATTGCGGCTTACGAGGCAGTGAAGGATCAGGTGGATGTGGCTTCGATCATGGCGCGGGAGCGGGTTACGCGGCACGATGTGAAGGCGCGGATCGAGGAATTTAACGCCTTGGCGGGTTTTGAGGAAATCCACAAGGGTCTGACCTCGCGGGATCTGACGGAAAACGTGGAGCAGCTTCAGGTTTTCCGGAGTCTGCTGGTGATCCGGGAGAAAGTTGTGGGGAGCCTGAGACGGATGCGAGAGCGGGCGGAGCAGTGGGACGAGGTCGTTCTAACTGCGCGGACGCACAATGTGGCGGCGCAGCCGACAACCCTGGGGAAACGGATCGCGATGTTCGGCGAGGAGCTGCTTTCGGGCGGGCAGATGCTGGAGGATGTGATCGCCAGCTATGCGGTGCGGGGGCTGAAAGGGGCGATCGGGACGCAGATGGATCAGCTTTCACTCTTCGAGGGAGATGCGGAAAAGGTTGCCGCGCTTGAGGAGCGGGTGGTGACGCATCTGGGCATTCCACAACAGTGGAGAAATGTGGGGCAGGTCTATCCGCGTTCGCTGGATCTGCGAGTGGTGGGAATTCTGACGGAGCTGGCAAGCGGGCCGTCGTCGTTCTGCAAGACGCTCCGGCTGATGGCTGGAAATGAAACGGCGAGCGAGGGCTTTGCGCCAGGCCAGACAGGTTCCAGCGCGATGCCGCACAAGATGAACTCGCGCTCTTGTGAGCGGGTGAATGGATTCCATGTGATTTTGAAAGGTTATCTAGCGATGGCCGCCGGGCTTGCGGGCGACCAGTGGAACGAGGGCGATGTGAGCTGCTCGGTGGTGCGGCGGGTGATGCTGCCGGACGCTTTCTTCGCGCTGGACGGGATGTTCGAAACGTATCTGACCATTTTGGATCAAATGGATGCCTACGAGGGCGTGATCGCTGCGGAGACCGCGCGCTACCTCCCGTTCTTGATGACCACCACGGTGATGATGGAGGCGGTGAAACGCGGAGTCGGTAGGGAAACGGCGCACAAGGTGATCAAGGAATACGCGGTGGCAACGGTGGCGGATCTGCGGACTGGGGCGGTGGAGAAGAACAATCTTCTCGACCGCTTAGCGGAGGACGGACGTCTAGGGCTCAATCGGGAGGAGCTGGGGGAAATACTGAGACGCGGCGACAAGGAAGTCGGCGCTGCGAAGTCACAGGTAAAGTTTTTCTCGAGCGAGGTGAGGAAGCTGGAGGAGAAATGGCCGGAAGCGGCGGCGTATGTTCCGGGCGGGATCTTGTGAATGTCTTTGGGGAGCCACACGCGCCATGGCGTGTTGGCTTCGGCACCTCCCGAAGCCCGGCCAGCATCACGGAGAACATTCGGAAGGTGCGGCGCGGAAGTTAGAGCGCCGCAGGCTTTGGACTGCTGCGGTGATCCGCAGCTCTTACGCGGCGCCCCGGAACCAGTTGATCCGGCTCGGGGTACCTGGCCAGCTCTTTGAAATCAGCCCCAAGATGAAAGCTGGGAATAAGAATCCCAACAGTCCAAAGCCTCCGGCGGAGGTGATCAGCCGCCGGTGCGGGGTGGCCGCTTTTTCTTGGGGGCCTCCGGGGTGACGTTGCGCATGTTGCCGCCGCCGACTTTGGCGCGTTCTTTCTGGAGGCGCTGCATCTCGGCCTGCTTATCGGCCATCCGCTGAACCCAGGATTTCTTGCCGCCGCCGGGGCGGGGTTTGAGCTCGGGCTCTGGGACCTTGTTCATCAGCCATGTCTGGCCGATGGAGAAGATGTTCTGCGTGGTCCAGTAGAGGGCGAGGGCGGAGGCGTAGTTGTAACAGAAAAAGAAGAACATCAGCGGCATGAGCATCATGATGCGCTGCTGCATTTTGTCCCCGGTCTTGGGCATCATGGCCATCTGCAGGGCACTTGTGGCAGCCATGACGATGGGGAGGAGGTTGACGGGGATTCCTGCGAGGACCGCGACGGTATCGGGTTGTGAAAGGTCGTCCACCCACAGGAAAGGCTGGTTGCGGAGCTCCACGGCGTAATCGAGCATGCGGAAGAAGCCGAAGAAAATCGGGATCTGGATGAACATCGGGAGGCAGCCGCCAAGGGGATTGATACCGTATTTCCGGTAGAGGCCCATCATCTCCGTGTTGAGCTTGTTGGGATCGTCGGCGTATTTTTCCTTCAGCTCGGCCATCTTCGGCTGGAGCTTGGACATGCGCTTCATCGTGCGGGTGGATTTGGCGTGAAGCGGCCAGATCACGATGCGGACGATGATGGTAAGGCAGATGATCGAGAGGCCCCAGGACTGGGTGGTGGAAAGGTTGTCGAGGCCGGTGTGAAGGGTGTTGAGGAGCCAGTTGAGCGGGCGGGAGACGAACCAGAACCAGCCGTACTGCATGATATCGCCCCAGCCTTTTCCGGCCTCGGGGATGTTATCGAGCTTGCGCAGCATGGTGTTGGCCTTTGGTCCGGTGAAGATGCGATAGTTGAGGCTGGAGCGTTCGTCGGGTGCCAAGGAACGGGGCGGGAGCGAGATTCCGGCTTGGACGGAGGCGACGGAGCGGGCTCCGGTGGCAAGGCTCACTTGGGCGGGCTTGCCCCATACGCGGGTAAAAGCTGGCTCCTTTGGACGGATGACGGTGGCGAAAAACTGGTCGGTCACGCCAGCGTAGCTGATTTGTTCTTCGGGTGGGCTGGTGATGAGCGATTGATCCGAGCCGAACCAGCCACCTTTGAACTTGGTGACGGGATTGAAATGCATCTCGCCGCCTTCAAACCAGAAGAAGCCGGTATGGGTGGGGCGCTCGTCGCCGTGGAGGGGGGAGGCCTCTCCGAGAAAGAGATTGTACTGGGAGAGATCGAAGCTGGTCTCGGTGCCGTTCTGCAGTTCCAAAAGGAGATTGAGGAAATAAGGCGCGCCGGGAATATCCGATTCTTCAAGAGAGAAGGTTTTCTTAACGATCAGTCCTGTGGGCAGCTTGACGATGAATACCGCGTTTTTTCCGGGAACGGATTGGTCGGCGCTGTAGGAGTAGGCGGAGTTGTCGAGGATTTCGCCTGGGCCGACGAGTCCGGCGATCGGGCCGGGGCCGTGGCGGTTGATCCGGACGCGGGAGTCTTCTCCTATGTTTTTCTGGTGCTTAAGTTCGGCATATTTGACGCCGCCGCCGAGGGTGGAGAGGGTGAAGGCGACCTTGTCGTTCTCGAGGACGACAAGCTCTTCGGAGGTTGGTGGGGGAGGAGTTTCGACGCTCAGACCGGGGGCAGGTGGGGCGGCGGGATCGACAGCGGAACCAGCGGCATCCCGCAGCATTTTCTGCTCTGCAGCCTGACGTGCTCGATCGGCTGCTTGGTTCTGGGCGGAGTAGTGGACGTTGAGCGCGATCAGAATCCCGCAGATGGCGAGAACGATCCAGGTTTTACGGTCGTACATGGAAGGAGAGGAGATTTGTTGGTCGATCCTGCCGGATGCGGATCGGGGACGGGCTGATTAGGTGCTGCGCGGGCGGTGGTCAATGGTCAATCCAACACCGGCCAGGTCACGGGCTAGATGGGGTAGATGCCTCTTCAGCGGAAAATAGGCGGAGGCGGCGTGCCTGACGGAGCCAGTCGGCTTCGAGTTCCTCAATGCTCGCATCTTTCGCTCCGGGCCTAGCTATGGTGACGAGGTAGCGTTTTTGGTCATTGAAGCCAGGGGCGTGCTTCTGGAGAAATGAACGCAGGCGACGGCGCAGGAGATTGCGGTCGTGAGCCTTCTTAGCGGCGCGCTTGCTGGTGATGAAGGCGGCCCGCAGAGAAGGCAGGTCGGGGTCAGCAAGCGTGCTTAAAATGACAAACCGGCCTGCTTTCGCGTGGCCGGTTTTCCTGATGCGGACGAAATCCGCGTTCTGATTGATGCTGCACTTCCTGGGGAATCTCATGAGGAGCGTGCGCTGGGAAGTGCGAGCAGGCGGGCGGTGGCCCGCGCTCCAACTCAGGTGCCGTGCTGGACGGTGTGGCGCTTGTAGTGAAGCTCAGCGCCCTTTGGAATCAAGCGCTTGCGGCCTTTCTGGCGGCGGCGGCGGATGATATCGCGGCCGGATTTCGTGGCCATGCGTGCGCGGAAACCGTGCTGGTTTTTGCGAGTGCGTTTGGAAGGCTGGTAAGTGCGGAAGCTCATGGCGGTGGATGGTAAAAGTTGCGAACCGGTAAAGGCGCGGGGGCGGGACTTTAGGAACACCGTTGCGCTTGTCAATGCACCAGTGCGAGTTTTTCAAAAAAATACAACTTGTCCAGGGGGGGCGGGCTTGGTTGCTTGTGGGTCCGCAATGGCTGCTCCGCAAAACACGATCGCTCTGGTTTATGACTACGACCAGACGCTGAGTCCATACTACATGCAGGACGACGTGTTGTTTCCGCAGTTTGGGATTGATCCGGTGCAGTTTTGGAAGAAATGCAACGCTCTGGTGCATGATCAAAAGTGGGACGGAGAGCTGGCCTACATGAAATGCCTGCTGGATTACCTTGAAATAGACCGGGTGACCAACGAGATGCTGACCCAGCTCGGCGGGGGGCTCTCGTTTTTCCCGGGGCTTCCGGAGATTTTCGAAGCTCTGCCAAAGGCGGTGCTGAGGCCGGAGCACGAGCTTGCGGGGATCAAGATAGAGCACTACATCATCACATCGGGGCTCAAAGCGCTGCTAGATGGTTCGCGGCTCAAGCCCTTCGTGAAAGAAATTTTCGGCTGCGAATTCGGAGAGGATTCGGAGGGGCGGATCAGTTTTCCGAAACGGGTCATTTCCCACACCACGAAGACCCAGTACCTTTTCCGGATCAACAAGGGGATGCTGCGCTACGATCAGGATGTGAACGATCACATGCCACCGGAGCAACGGCCGATTCCTTTCGAGAACATGGTCTATGTCGGCGATGGCCCGACGGATGTGCCGTGCTTCACGGTGGTGAACCGCAGCGGCGGTCACGGCATCGCGGTTTATAATCCCGAGGATAAAACCATGCGTTCCTTCCGGAAGTGTTTCCAGCTCTGTACTCACGCGGGGCGCGTGAAACACATTGCCCCAGCGGATTACCGCGAGGGCTCGCACCTGTGGCTGCTGCTTTTCGAAATGGTGCGGGAAACGGCCGACCGAATCCTCAGGCGGCGGCTGGAGGAGCGGGACAATTCAACGGTGGCGGCACCGACGTTTTAAAGGATCTTTTATGTCAGATAAGAATCATTTCCATTTTACGGGTATTTGCGGCACGGCCATGGGTGCCGTGGCAGCAGCGATGAAGCGCCGGGGCTTCACGGTGACGGGCAGCGATACGAATGTTTATCCACCGATGTCCGATTTCCTACGGGGCGAGGGTATCGAGATCTCAGAAGGCTACCACGAGGAGAACATCCCGGACGGTGCGGACGTTGTAGTCATTGGAAATGCGATTTCGCGCGGCAATCCCGAGGCGGAGGCAGCGCTGGATCGCAAGCTCCTCTATCATTCCCTGCCAGAGGTGATGAAGGATCATTTTCTGAGAGGGAAACGCAATTTCGTTGTTTCCGGAACACATGGGAAAACGACAACTTCCGCTATGCTCGCATGGCTGTTCCGTCACGCGGGACGGGAGCCGGGATTCATGATCGGCGGGCTACCAAAAAACCTCGGGTGTGGCGCGCATTTCCCTGAAACAGAAATCAACGTGCTGGAAGGCGATGAATACGACACCGCGTTTTTCGACAAGCGTTCCAAGTTTCTTCACTACCTGCCGGAGTGCGTGGTGGTGAACAACATCGAGTTCGATCACGCTGACATCTACAGCTCGGTGGAGGAGATCAAGCTGAGCTTCAAGCGGCTGCTGAACGTCGTGCCACGCATGGGTGTGGCTTTTATCAACGGCGATGAACAGCATTGCCTTGATGTGGCGGCGAACGCGCCGTGCCCGGTGAAGACGGTTGGCTTCGGCGAAGACAACTCGTTGCGAATCTCAGGGCTGAAATACGATGAAGCCAGTAGTTCCTTCACCCTTGGCGACGAGGATTACAAGGTGCCGATGACGGGAGAGTTCAACGTGCGCAACGCCGCCATGGCTGCCGCTGCCGCACGTTTCGGCGGCCTGAGCGTGGAAGAGGTGCGAAGCGGCCTGGCGGCCTTTGAAGGGGTGGCGCGGCGGCAGGAGCTGAAAGGTGAAAGAAATGGCATCAAGGTCGTCGATGATTTCGCCCATCACCCGACGGCGATCCGGCTGGCGGTGCAGAGCATCCGTCAGAAATACCCCGATTCGAGGCTGTGGGTATTGTTTGAGCCCCGGTCTAACACGACCCGCCGCAAGATTTTCCAGACGGAGCTGGCGGAAGCGCTGGCGTTGGCTGATTTCGCCGTAGTGGCCGCGATCCCAGATCTTCACAAAATCCCGGAAAACGACCGGCTCGATCCGGCGATGCTCTCTGCGGATATTGAGAAAAACGGTGGCCGAGGCTACTATCTGGCAGACAACGCGGCGATCATCGCGCAGGTGAAATCTGAGGCGAAGCCGGGCGATGTGGTGGCGGTGCTTTCCAATGGCGGATTCGGCGGGATCCACCAGCAGCTTTTGGACGAATTGTGAGCGATTGCGGGCTTTACAAGTGATTGGTAATCGCACAGTTTTCCCGTCCCGCAATACAGGAGAGGTGGTCGAGTGGTCTATGGCACCCGATTCGAAATCGGACGTGGGGTAATACTCACCGTGGGTTCGAATCCCACCCTCTCCGCCACTGCCGGTATTAGATTCCGAGATCGATAGCCGGAGGAGTCTTTGGTAAAGCGAGATTTTCGCTACTGTTAGATGAATCATGTTTGAATCTCTCCGCCAGACCGTGTTTTCTCAGTCTCGATATCCGTCTGCCTTTTCCACAAACTCTTATTTCCCATGAAGTCACTCACACTTGATACCCTTCGGCCTGCTGTTTCCATGCTTGCCGCCGCCGCTGCTGCTCTCCTTTTTAGCTCCTGCGCCACTACGACCAAGAAGGGCCCTCAGAACTCGTTTTCTTTCGATCCTCCGCTGACCCAGCCGACGAACGCTGCGGCGGTGCGGGTGAAACTCAGTACCGGAGCGCAGCGGCTGTATCTGGTGGAAGGCGACAAGGTCCTTCTCGCGACGCCGGTTTCCGTCGGCAAGGCATCTACACCGACCCCTAAAGGGACTTTTCCCGTTCGGGCGAAGACCCAGCACCGCCGCCGAGCCAGCAGTCCGGGTGCGGGTTATCCCATGACCTATTGGATTGAGTTCTACCAGCCCGCCTATGGCATGCACTGGGGATTCATCAAGCCGCATCCAAGCACCGCTGGCTGCGTCCGCATTCCATTGAATGCAGCGCGCAAGGTCTTCAATACCGTGCGGGTGGGCACGCCGATCGACATTGCTTCAAGCCAGCCATGGGACGACACCGTTGGAAAAACGCTGCCGGTGCTTGACGACAGCTCGCTCGCCAATCCACCGAACTCCTACATGCTCAGCCCGCAAGTCTTCAGTGATGCGGAAAAGGGCAAAATGTGGCAGTTCTGATTTCGAAAAATCTGTGAGGCCGGAGGTGTCCGTCCGCGTGCCGAGGGAGGTTCGCAGTCAGGGACGCGATTTCAAATCGCAATTGCTTCCTCAATCGATCTCCTTCAGCGATCCTCCCACCCTGCGGGCGAGGCGATCCCAGAAGCGTTTGTCATCGGGCTTCATCTGAAAGCTGATGAAATGGAGTGGCACGCGGCCGAACTCGCTCTCGTTCAATTCCTTGAAGAGCGCGTCGAACTCGTCACTGGGGATTTTCTCATTCGCCGGGGTGCTCCGCCAGAACCCACCGTCGGAGATGAGGAAAATCAGGTCCGGTTCCATTTCGTAGGCCCTCCGCAAGATGGGCGGGAGGCCGTTAGGTGTGGGGCTGATCACTCCGGATCCACCGCTCGGCATGGTTCCGCTTTCCCTCCACTCTTTGTCAATCCATTCGCGGGCGAGTTCCCGGTTCGGCACGGTTGCGGGTATGAGTTCTTCCTGGAACATCTTGTAATTCCGCACGAACTGGATGAGCCCGAATCGCGAGTTTGCGGGCAGGCCGTCAATCAGGTTGATCGTCTCCTGTTTGATTTTCGCCAGTGGCATATTGGAGGCGTTCGCCTTGTTGACGACCGATCCGGAGACATCAAAGAGTAGGAGGATGCGCTGTCCGTTGGCGCGGATGCCCATGAAATCAATGCCGGTTCCTAGTCCTTTTCCCCCCGCTCCGGCGAGGCCCATACCACTTCCGTCACCGGTGCCGGCGGCTCCGGCGAGACCGGTTACCATGCTGGTGGCGAGGGTGGAAGGGTCGGGGACCAACATGTTCTCAATGGAGATTTTCGGCGCCTCGGGTAGCGCAAATTCCGTCGGCCGCAGGCTCACGAGGCGGGCCTTGAACGTGGGTTTGGCTGCCAATGCAGCGTTGGAGGCGAGGTTCATCCGGTGCTGCTTGGTCTGCGGAGGGATCTTGATCAGCGGCGGGGGAGGGGCTTCAAACTGGGGCGGATCGTTCTGGATGTAGCTGGCGACGACCCAAATTCCCCCGACCACCGCGAGGATGACGTGGATCACGATGCTGGCCATCACCGCGCCGGTGATGCTGCTGCGGTTGGCCTTGCGCAGTCCGTCGATCTTTTCTGTTAAAGTCTCGGCCATGATGGTGTTAGAACGCCTCCTCTCCGGTGTCGTCACCGATGGTTACGCCGGTGATTCCCGCGAGGCCACAGGCGTTGAGGACATCGACGATGCGCTGATGGGTGGTGGCGTTGTCGGCATCCACGGTGACCAGCGCCTTGCTCTGGTTAAGATCGGCTGCTTCCTTGAATTTGATCAGCAGGTTCAGCAGAGTTTTCATTTCCTGATCGCCAGGCTGTCCGACGAGCGCCTCGTTTACCTCAACCGTGCCGTCGGCGAGGATACCAACGCGCACTTCTTCAGGCATGTCCATGGAGACCTCGTCGGATACGGAGCCCGGTAGCGTCATGCCCAGGTCCGCCTCGTAGCGCGGCGGCTTGGAGGAAATGATAAAGAAGCAGATCAGCAGGAACCCGATGTCCGCCATCGGCGCGAGCTGCACTTCAACGGAGGGAGTTTCACGACGACGGAACAGGGGCATGGCTTCTCAGGGAGTGGTGTTAAAAGTCCCCAGAACGACTTCCACCGCGCCCGCTTCGGCACAAGCGCGATAGAATTCCTTGGTCCGGAGGGCTGGCGTGTTGGCGTCGGCGCGGAGATATACTTTGAGCGGCGGGTACTCGATCATCTGCCATGTGAGATGAGCCGTGAGCCCGGCGAGGTCGGTGCCGGCGCTGCCGATGTGGTAACCGCCCGACGAATCCACGTTAACGATCACCCGCCCCGCCGTGTCCTTGGGCACTTCCGCGGCCGATGCGATGGGCAGTTCCACCGGGACGTCGAACTCATTTTCCACGATCTCGTTGGTGACCATAAAAAAGATGATCAAAATCCAAGTGATATCGACCATCGGAGCGATCTGCATACCGACTTCATCGTCTGGCCTTCTGCGGGCGATCATTGCGGGCTTGGTGGTTGGATCAAGCTTCGCGGGCGGGCTCCTGGGGGAGCGGAGTGCTGACGAAGCTGTTGATCAGGGTTGAGGTGGTGTGGGCGAGGTTGCTGACCAGAGATTGCAGCATGTTCTTGAACACGAAGTAGGCGAGCATGGCGGGGATCGCGACGATGAGCGCGGCGGCGGTTGTGAGCATCGCCTCACCGATGCCACCGGCGAAGTCCGAGGGCTTGGAGGCTCCGGCGGCGAGCTGGTCGAAGGCACCGATCATCCCGGAGACCGTGCCCAAGAGGCCCATCATCGGCGCGACGGCGGCGAGCGCGTTGAGCAGATTGACCCAGAGCATGTAGCGGGTTTCCTCGTGGAAAATTGTTTCCGCGGCAGCGGCTTCGAGATCTGCCTTTGAGTAAAACTCCACGCCTGCGCCGGCCTTGGTGATCGTTTCTTTGACGACGTGGGAGAGAGAGCTTGGATCGGCCTCACAGAGTTTCAGCGCGGTGGTGACGTCCTGGTTTGCCATGGCTGTTTTCAGCGAGGCATGGAGGGCTGGCGGGATCATAACTTTTTTCCGGATGCGGGTCCCGCAGTAGGCCATAAGCGTGATGACTCCAACCGAGGAGAGGGCGATGGCGTGCATCACCCACCCGCCGCTCCTGTAGAGATCGAGCAGGCTTTTGTTTTCAACCTTGGCTGCGGGAGGAGCATCGATCTGAGCGGAAGCGGTGCGTGAAGTGACCATCATGCTTGCGGCAAACAGCGCGAGTGCGATCAAGGTTGGGCGGAGTATATGTATGATTTGGGTCACGGTGGTGTGTTGGGTAGAGGGTGAGTCAGTCGTCGAAAAGGTTGTAGCGCTCGGGTTTTGGCGGAGCGATGGGCAGTTGTTCTTCTTTATCTCTTGTTCCTTCGGTTTCTTCGTCCGGTTCGCCCTCCTCTGCCACTTCCTCCAAGGGCGCGCCTCGCGCCTCACTTGCACGCATCCGGGCGAGCTCGTTTGCCGTGTCTTTCGCGGCCTGTGAGTCGGGATAAAGCGCGGCAAGGTCTTCAAGAACCTGCATTGCAAGCTGCGGCGACTGCGTGTGCTGATGGATCTGCCAGGCCTTCCGCAAACCGGTGGATGCCTCCGCTTCATGTGTGCCGTGAAACAGGCTCGGATAGAGCGCGAAATCGAGCGACAGATGATAGAGCCGGAGGCGAATGGGGCGCACTTCGTCATCCATGTCCCAGCGCGGATGCTCTTCTTCGAGCTGCTTGAGATCCTCAAAATGCCGGTCGCCGAGCCATGCGGTGGCCATCAGCATGGCCTCGGGGTCTGCATCTACCTCCGTGATTTCCCATGCGATCCGGTCGGTTTGGTCCGGTGAGCCCGCAGCCAAAGCGCGGGCCATCTCGAGCGTCCTCGACTCCATGTCCGCAGCGAGCTTGTGATGATCAGCAGGGCTTCGTTCGCCAATCTGCTGTAGTGTCTCCGCAGCCTCGTCATAGGCGGCTGTTTCGTTCTTCATCCGCAACGATTTTGCCAGCGCGATACCGAGCTGGGCTACGTTGGATGTATCCATGTCCAAGGTGGCCTTCCGGGCATCCCAGAGCACCCGCAGGGCTCCGACAGCTTCGGCGCTTGGTTTCTGAATGAGCTGGCGCTCGATCGGAGTGTGGGTGAAGGAAACTCCGGACACCGTGTCGTGCGGCACCACCCGGTTGATCAGGCCAGCCTGAGCGGTCTTTTGCACCCGCACTCCGGTGTCGTTCACTTCCAGAATGCGGACGGTGAGCGACTCCCCGCGGGCTGGATCCTTCCAATGGATCATGTCCTGCTCGGGGCGCTGCGTTAGATACGCCTGCATCTGCCCGGCGGTTGGAATCACCTCCGGAGCTTCTTGGGCAAAGCCTGGCAGGACGAGCCCGACGCTGATAATAAGAAACGTGTTGAATGATTTCATCTCACGGGTCCGGGTTGGGTGGAATCAGGCTGTCGGTGGGGTTGATCGGTTTCAAAATTCCGCCGAGCGCTAGGGCTCGTGCTGTCCCGAGTTTGGCGGGTTTGAATGAGGCTAGGTCCGGGCGGTTGGCGAGTTCTGAGTAAACTTCCCGCGCCTTTTCCGGCATCGCCAGTTCCTCCAGCGCCCGCCCCCGACCGTAGTAAGCGGCGGCCACCATTTCCGGGAAACGGTTGTAGAGGATGTAGATCTGCTCGAAATACGGGAGCGATTCCCGGTGCTGACCTCGCGATGCATGAAGTTCGGCGGTTTTCATCAGGGCCTCGGCGCGCGACCTTGTCGGCATGGATTTATTTTTCTGGATGGCCAGAAGAATCAGTAGCGCTTCGTCTGGCTTGCGCTCCGACAGCAGGTCTGCCCGTGCCATGGCCACCTCGGCTCCCAGTTCGCTGAGCACCAGGGCGATGCCGTTTTCATCAGGCGCGGCCTTTGGCATGACGGAGGTGCGCTCGTAGCGATCAAACCACTCCTGCGCGGCGTCCTTGTCCCCCGCCTTGAGCGCAAGAAACCCAAGACCCGCGAAGGCGCGGTCCCGCTCGGGCGCCTGCGGCCACCATTTGCGCAGGCCGTCGTATAAAAGCGCGGCATCCTCCTGGTCGCCGTTCTCCGCCGAGGCATCGGCCACGTCGGCGAGGATGGCAGGCGCGGTTTCTTCCGGATCAATCTGCGGCACGAGGGCGACGAGTTCCGCGCGGTATTTTTCGGCGCGTTGTTCCGGGGTGCTCGCTTGATCACCCTTGGCGGAAAGGTGTAGTTGGGCGATCGCCCAGCCGATGCGGGTGGCGAAGCGCGTGCGCCGCTCATCCTTGGCACGGGCCAAGAGTTCGCCGAGCCGTGCTTCCAAATCAGTGCGCTCCGCCGGGGGATAAAATGAATGGAGCGCTAAAAAGATTTCCTCCAGACCCGGACGCACCCTGTCGTTGCCGAACTTCTCGATGGCATTCCAGTAAATGCGGCGCGCTTCGGCGAGGTCTCCTTCCTGTTTGGCGGTCCAACCGAGCCATTGCAGGGCTTCAGCAATTCGCGGGCTGTCGGGGCGCTTCTCCAGAAACTCTGTGAAGTGCCGCTTCATCCCGGCAAGGTCCTTGGTCACTTTGAGGATGTTTCCGCGTTTCATCCATCCTTCGTCATGAAACCCGGGAGCCTCCACGCCAATCCGTGAGTAGGCACGGCCCGCGCCCTCCAGGTCGCCTTCTGCTCCGAGCGCGTCGCCCAGCGCCAACAAGGCCTCGGGGAGCCATTCGCTGGTGGGGAAGTTCTTTTCAAATTCCTTTAGCAAACGAATTGCTTCAGAATAGCGGGCCTCGGAGAAATATGAAAACGCAATCCGGAAGCGGGCGTTATCGATATATTCACCGCTCACCGAATCATCCGCAGCAGCGGTGAGATATTCATCAAACATGGCGCGGGCGGGCTCCCATTTCTGATCGAACTGCCATGCCATCGCCCGCCAAAAAACGACGTGCGGCCACATCTCGTCCTTCTTGTTCAGATTCTTCCGCTGGCGGTCGAGCATGGAGCCGGCCTGCTGATATTGTTCGAGCTGAAGGATGTTGTAGGCGGCCATGAACTCGGCCCGCGGCGCGATCTCGTGTCCGGGAAACGCCGCGGCGGCATCCAAGTAGGCGTCCGCCGCCTCCTTGTGCATGAACTGCCCCTCAAGCGCCTGCCCTTTCAGAAACATCACTTCCGGGAGGTTGGGCTTTTCCGGTAAGTCCCTGGTCCGCTCCATATAGAGATCCGCAGTGCGGGCAGCGCGCGCGTGGCGATCCAGCGACAGCCAGCCGCGCAGGAGGGAGGCGGTGGCAGATTCCACCACGGCGTCCGGCTCCATCTGCCGTACCATCTGATCGAGGATGAGAGAGGCCTCGCGGGTGCGCTGAAGGTGCAAATACGCCCCCGCAAGCCGCAGCCGCGCCGCGCTATCAAATTGCGGAACCTGCTCGAAGGCCTCCAGCTCGCCCTTCATTTCGCTGATGGCAGTGCGCAGTTGGGAAACCTTAACGGAATTTCCGGCTCGTTCTGCCGAATTCAAATCCAGCTCCGCATCGGCCAGCCGGGTGTTCTGAAGCTTGAGGATCGCCGATTTGGCCGGGACCATGCGCAGAACGGTGATCGACTGGTGCGCCTCCCCGGCCTCCAGAAAATGGTCGCCCAAGGTGATAAGCATGCTGGAGAAGGAGACCACCTGCCGCGTCTGATCGAGTGCGCCGTGGATCTCTTGCGCCAGCGTCACCGCATCGGCCCACCGCGTCTCCTGCATCAATGCGTGAAGTCTCAGGATCTTCGCGCGCGCTCCGGCCTCAGGGCTGTAAGCTGCGATTTCAGGCCCATATTTCTCGAAGAAGGTGATCGCCTCCTTCCAATCCTGCTCCATTACATAGGTCATACCGCCGAGAATCAACGCCTCCATCCGGCGGCCGCGCTCCATGGTCTTGTCATTGAAGGCGGCACCGAGATGCGCGCGCGCGACGGCTGGCTGCCCTGTTTGCAAGGCAGAGAGTCCCGCGAAAAATATCAGATCCGTCCGCAGTGCCGGATCGAGATCAGGCAGTTTCAACGACTCCTCCAGTAAGGGCAGGGCTTCTTCTAGCCGCCCTAGCCTGACATGGCTGATCGCCAGCAGAGGTTTCACACGGTTCACGACCTGCTCGGTTTCCGGTAAGCCCCCGAAATCGGCAATGAATCTAAGGAACGCCTGGGAGGCAGTGTCCCAGTCCGCCGCGTTGAATGCATTCTCGCCCTCAGTGAGCAACTCCTGCGCCGAGAGGTCGGCTGGCCCGGCGTCCTGCGCGCGCGCCGGATATGATACAACCACCGCTGACAACAGAGCGACGAGCAGTAGATGGTTTCGCAGAGTGTTCAAGCCAGCGATGTTCGTCCCAAATAAAGGATATTTTTGATATTCATGTTGTGATGCCAGTGGCATGAATTCGAATTATGGGATCAGTCCGGTCTCATTCACAGAATGAAATGAATGCCATACAGGGCTCTTGGCGAGTAAAAAACTGACGATAATGAGCTGGTTCAATACAGGAAAATTGGGTGACATGGGTAGTTGGGTGTGTGAGGATTCCCGCGCTGCATGTTCACAGGTCTTGTCGAAGCGTTGGGAAAAGTCGTAAAGCTGGAGGTGCTTGGAGAGCAGGCGCGGCTGGAAATGGCGATTCAGTTTTCCTCGGAGTTGGAGCTCGGTGACTCAGTGGCGGTGAACGGCTGCTGCCTCACGGTAGCAGACCTCACTTCAGACGGAGCCGTTTTCGATCTGCTGGCTCAAACTTTGAAGGTAACTTCTCTGGGGAAACTCACGACGGGCACGGTCGTCAATCTGGAGCGAGCGCTGAGGGTGGGGGACCGGCTCGGCGGACACTTTGTGCAGGGCCATGTTGATGCGGTGGGTGAAATTTTATCCCTGTGCGAGAGCGGTCAGGATCATGTCGTGGAGGTGTCGTTGCCTCCCGATATCCTCCGGCTTTGCGTGGCTAAGGGCTCGATCGCGATCGATGGGATTTCTCTAACAATCGCCGAATTGAAAGAGGCTTCGGCTGAGTTTTGGATCACGCCCCACACCTTTTCCCACACCAATCTGATGGAGAGTGAAAAAGGTGATTTGGTGAATATCGAGGGCGACATGCTTGCGAAGCACGTGGCACGTTTGCTCGGGTCGCAGGCTTAATTCAGATCCCGCACACAGCGGAAGCCGATGTGATTGGCGGGAGAATCGCCTTCCTGCGGATGCCGTGCCGCTGGTCGGTAGCGCATGCAATAGGAGATGTGGCAGAGAAACGATCCGCCCTTGGTGACGTGGCTGGGCGTTCCCTCGTTTTTTCCGCCGGTATCGCGGTTGATCCACGTTTCCGGGCCTTTGGGATCGCAGCTCTCGCAGTGCGAGGGATATTCTGGATCGTAGAAGTCGGAGCAGATTTCCCAGGCATTTCCCGCCATGTCATAGAGGCCGTAGCTGTTGGGGGGAAAAGATTTTACCGGAGCCGATCCCTCGAAACCATCTTCCGCAGTGTCCTTGGTGGGAAAATCTCCGTGATAGGTGTTGGCCATCCACTGGTTGGCGGGTTTGAGCTCGTCACCCCAGGTGTAGGTTTTTCCTTTCAGTCCTCCGCGCGCCGCGAACTCCCACTCAGCTTCAGTTGGGAGCCGTTTCCCTGCCCACTTCGCATAAGCGGTCGCGTCTTCGAAGGTGACGCTGACGACAGGATGATCGGCTTTATCCGCGATGTCGGAGCCAGCACCGAGAGGCTGGCGCCAGTTAGCCTCCGGATCCCAGCGCCACCAAGAGAGGGCGGACTGCGGATCGTCCACGTTGCCATTGAAGGACTCCGGGGGCGTGAAAACCACGGCACCTTGATTGAAGGGTGCTGGCGGCAAGTGGGCGCGGGCTTCCCCGGGGAAATCCTCGAGCTTCGCCTCACGTTCCGCAAAGGTGACGTAGTTCGTCGCATTTACGAATTCTGCGAACTGCTCGTTCGTCACTTCCGTTTCATCCATCCAGAAACCGCTCACCTCAATCTCACGGACCGGTGTCTCCTCAGGGAATTCCTTACGGCCGTAGGGCGTGTCGAAGGTGCCGTCCGAGCCCATCATGGAAGTGCCGCCTGGGATCTTTATCATACCGCCATCCTTTTCCACAGCGGGATCAGCGGAGCTTGTCTTGTTACCGCACGATGTTGCCACGCCGGCGAGAAGGCTGAGAAGGATCGAAAATATCCGGTGGATCATGCCGTGAATCTACGGCGTCGCCGGAAGCTTTCCATCACAAACCAAGGTCGCAGCTTTGAGTTTTTCATTCGTGAGAAAACCGCTAGCCTGGTGCCAAGACATGAGAGCCAGACTGACCAAAGACTTCCGCTTCGAAGCCGCCCATACCCTGCCAACCCTCCCGGAGGGCCACAAATGCAGGCAGATGCACGGGCATAGCTTTAAAGTGGAGATCTCCATTGAGGGCACTGTGGATGAGGAAATAGGCTGGGTCTACGATCACAAATTGATCTCCAACGCGATGAACCCCTTGCTCGAGCAGCTTGATCACGGCTATCTGAATGACATCGAAGGCTTGGAGAGCCCCACGATCGAGCGTCTTGCAGGTTGGTTTTGGAAGAGGCTCGCTCCCCAGCTTCCGGGCCTGGTGGAGATTGTGATTTTCGAGACACCGACCGCCCGCTGCTCGTTCAAGGGCGAGTTCTGAAATTATCGCAAAGAGGCCTATGAAAGTACTTGCGTCCCGACGCGCGGCGGATCATTTTCCCCGCCCCGTCACGGGACGTAGCTCAGCCTGGTAGAGCGCCTGCTTTGGGAGCAGGATGTCGTCAGTTCGAATCTGGCCGTCCCGACCATTTTAAATCAACGGTTCACGTTGATTTAAGGCAGTGTCATTTATTTGGTGCTGCCAAAAAGCTGCCACTAAAGTGCTTCTGCACGGATCCCATTCTCAATGAAATGGGTGATAATGTCTTTTTTCGAGCTTGGATTCAGCCCCTAGCCTTCCACAGCGAGTTTTTCGCCAACGTGTACGACGACGTGATCGTACTTGTCACGACGGCTGAGATAAGTCCCTGCTCGGGTTCCTTTTATTTCCCGGCTCTAAGGTCTGGATGCCAAGAACGCGGAAGATGCGGAAGAGCCGAAAAGTTCCAAGTGTCCTGGTACATGAAGCAAGGGTATATGCCTTCCCTAGCCCTTGTCGGAACCGAGGGCACGGGAAGAGGATCCTGACCACCGTGCTCACCAAGTGGCTGGGCGTCCCCGTCGCGAATGACTGCGGAAGATTTTCGGTTGTCCATATCCGAGGCGAGTTCCCGGAAATCCACAAGCGGTACATCAATGTGGATGTCGATGCGGTCGAGCAGCGGGTCGCTGATCTTCTGTCGGTAGTTCTCGATCTGCCGAACGGAGCGGCGGCACTGGCGTTTTACATCGCCACAACGACGGGCACTCCACGGCCAAATGCGTTCTCGGACATCGAGTTCGCGAAGATTTTGACCGCTCCCACAGTAGTAAAATAGCCACATCTTCGATCTTGAATCACTCGGGTCGGCTCCTACAATGCCCACGATGCAAAGTGCGGCATTCAAAAAGTGAATGCCGCATTTCGCCAACATGTATCCGTGACGTATGGAATCCGCTCGATCAAATCATCCGAATCCATCCGGCACTGCGGAAAAGCCCGTCATTTATCTGGTGGACGACGACGTATCGCTTTTGCGTGCGCTTGGCCGCAGACTTCGCGCGGCGGGCTTTGATGTGAAATCCTTCGATTCCGCGCGTGAATTTCTCGATCATCAACGGTCCGACCGGGTGGCTTGTGCTGTGTTGGATCTCCAGATGCCCGACTTATCCGGATTCGCGGTGCAAGATCGGCTTGCTGCCGAAGGCGAGGCTCTGCCTGTCGTTTTCCTCACTGCTCACGGCGACATTCCTTCCTCGGTGCGCGCCATGAGGGGCGGCGCGGTGGACTTTCTTACCAAGCCGGTGCGTGGTGAGGAGTTGATCGATGCCGTGAAGCGGGCTTTGAAACTCGATGGCCAGGAACGCGAGACACGCTCGTTGACGCGGATGTGGCGCGAACGCTACGCCTCCCTGACGCCGTGTGAGTGCCGGGTGTTCTCGCTCATCGTGGAAGGCATGCCCAACAAGGCGGTCGCCGCTGAAACGGGGGTTTCCGAGCGCACCGTGAAGGCGCACCGCGCGGAAGTGATGCGCAAGCTGTGCGTAAATTCCCCTGCCGAGCTGGGGCGTGCCGTGGAGTGGATCGGGGAGAAATTCGTGCCATCACCCAGCGCATGACGATGAATTGGGTCATCCTCGTGTGGGGCATGGTCGCCTCCGCCTGCCTCACCTTGGGGCTGGTGCACCTCCTGGCCTGGATCAAAAATCCCCGGGCCAAGGCATCCCTGGCCTTCTCTGTTGCCGCGACTTCGGTGGCGGCCTGCGCGGCTTGCGAATTGGGCATGATGCTTTCCACGACCTCGGAGCAAATCAATGATTTCCTGGGCTATGGAGGGTACACGATCGTGGGTTTGAACGCCGGGCTCATCGCCTACGTTTGCTTGGAATTTGGGACGGGAAACCGCTGGCTCGCAGGCTCCTCCCTGGGCTTGCGGCTGCTTATCGTTGTCATCTCCCTGTTCGTCAGCGGAAACGAGGTCTATCGCGAGGTCACCGCAGTGGCATCCATTGAATTACTTGGGACTCAGGTGAGTATGGTAACCGATGCGATTTCCAGCCCCATGGTCCATCTGGGCACCCTCAGCACGCTCCTCTGGATCATCTTCATGGTCGATGCTTCGATCCGTCTATGGCGGCGGGGCGGCAGCGAAAATCACCGCCGGG
>JBGTDO010000124.1:0-36312 GCA_041748235.1 Akkermansiaceae bacterium
ACTCCTCCCACCGCCCTCCGGCATGGAGGAACTGGAAGAAAAAGATGAGCTGGCCCTCGCGGGTGACGGGTGCCTGATCGTCCCACTCGGCGTAAAAACGTCCGCCGGGAGTGTCCAAAGGCCAGGTTCCGGACGGGGCTGAGAGGCTGTGGTTCGGCTCACCCGCAGGGTTAGCGCAAATCAGGGTCGCTAGAGCTTCCATGCCCTTGTGTTTACTCCACTTGGGCGAATCCGGCGACTATTTCATTTTCCTCTTCAGGATCAACTGTCCACCAGTATTATCAAGTCCGAGCGCACCGGGCGCACCCCCGATACAAGCAGGAGGTTTTGATCGCCTATGAAGGCAGCAGCATGAGCGGCCCGCATTTCGCCGCCCGGTGCGGCATCAAGTATCCTACCTTCGTCTCATGGATCGCATCTTCCAAAAGGCAGGGCGGGCCGCCCGAAGACCCAGGCCGCTCGACCTTTCTGCCCGCCGAGGCTTCCGCCCCGCTTCAAGTGTTACCTTCCCGGCGGTGGTGCCGTGGCCCTCGTCCCGTCCTGCGGCCAGCCTCCTCTGCTCGTCGAACTCCTTCGCCGACTTGCCTTACGCCGCCCTCGTGGGTTTGTCTGCCCTGCTCGCAGGATATGCGGCAAATGCCCGGAGTGAAGAGATGGATACACTCCAAATGAACCATGCAACAAAACGTCCTGTCCTGCCGATAGATGATTGGAGGAAAGCTGGAACTTCGTTGCCCTGTTGAGGGATGTCAGTGCTTGTTCTTGACGTGCTTGGCTGCGGCGATTCCGGCGGCTTGACCGGTGGCGAAGCAGGTGCCCATGACCCGGACGGAGGCCAGGGCTTCGTGGGTGGCAGAGATGCAGCGTCCGGCGAAATACACGCCCTCAAACTCTGCGCTGGTGAGGGAGCGGAGGGGGATCGAGGCGGGTATTGGGCTCTTGAAAAAGCGCAGCTTCGGCCCGCGGGTGTCCTCGCGTAGCTCGATCGGCCAGGTGGCGTAGGCGACGGTGTCTGGGAAGGACGTTCCTTCCAGTAGATCTTCTGCGGTAAGCTCGTAGCGGCCTTTCCAGCGGAAGCTCTCGCGGACGCCGGGCTGGTCGGCGATGAAGGGACCGGTTGCCGCTCGATACTCCGGATACTTTTCACGGAGAAAACTGGTGAGCGCGTTGGCGAGCGTTCGGCCCCTTTTCAGTAACTCCTCGCGCGGTGCGGGATCAAGGTCGGTGGTGAAGTAGACTTCACCTCGATTGGTGGAGCTGCGGCTGGCGGTGCCCATCGCAGTGGGGGGGAGTTTGCCTGCTTTCACAGCACGGACAATGTCCAACGCTAGGCGCATGCGGAATTTTTCCTCATTGGCTGCGGGATCAACTGCGGCGAGGGAAAAAATTATGGCCGACCGTTGGATCACCGCAGGATCGGCGCTAATGCGAGTGGCTCCGAGAAGAGGTGCGGCGATGGCATCGGCCGAGGTGTCGATTAGGGCCCGGCAGCATACTTTTTCCGATCCCATTTCAACGATAAATCCTCCGGTATCACGGGCGATCCGTGTGCAGGTGGAGCCGAAGAGGATTTTTACATTCTTTTCGGCAGCGCAGAGTTCACTGGCGATGGCCGCGAAAGCCTCCGGGTCTTGGGGGAGGACGTAGACCTTGCCCATTTTTATAGGCCCCACTCCGGTTCGCTCGCGCATGAGCTTCTCGATTTCAGCGGGCAAGCCCGGATTGGCAACCTGCGGAGGCTGCGAGACGTCTGGGTGATAGAGGCCACAGAAGGTGTGGACCTTGGCGAGCGTGCCCATCCCGCCAAGCCGGTCGGAGCGCTCAAGCAGCATTGTCTTCGCACCACATCGTGCGGCGGCGATCGCGGCGCAAATCCCCGCGCTGCCGCCGCCGATGACGATGATGTCGACTTCGCCCATCAGGTTTGCTTGCGAGCGATGAGGGAGGCCATTTTTTCTAGAGAGGAGAAGTTTTCGCGGTCCAGATCCGCAGGGTCGATGCTGATAGCGAACTCCCGCTCCAGCAGGAGGATGAGCTGCATGAGCGCCAGGGAGTCCAAGCCCTCGGCATGGAGATCGGAGGTCGCGGTGACGGATTCGTCGAGGGCGAAAAGCTGCTCGTCGACGAGTCTGCGGAGTGATGTTTCGAGGTCGTGGTTCACGAGGGAAGTGTAAGGTCAAGGCTGGTGCCAGTATGATGACCGTGGTCGAAACAATGTTTCTTGGTGGCGAGCGACTGGAGCAGCCCGGGGTGGAGGTACTGGGTTTCCATGACGATCACGCGCTTGCCGTTGCGCTCCGCTTCCTTGCGACGGAGTTCGAAGAGCGCGTTGTTGAGCATTCTGAGACCGCTGTTGAAGGCGCTGCGGATGCCTTGGGTTTTCCGCCGTGGGCCCTGTTGATGACGAATGCTGTGAACGATGATCGTATGAACTGCAGGATCAGCGATAAATGGCTCGATCGGTAGCTCGTGCAGGACGCCGCCGTCATGGAGCTGTGTTCCCTCAAGCAGTTGTCCGGAAAACAACAAGGGGACGGCGCAGCTTGCCATCATGGATTCCGCCAAAGGTCCTTCTGCCAGAAAGCGGGCTTCGCGCCGGGCGAGATCCGTCACGGCGATGCTGAGCTTGATGTCGGTGATATCCTCGATGCGGCTGACTGGAAGCGCCTGCCTCAGGTGGGCGACGACGCGTTTTCCGGCCATCACTCCGCCGAGTCTTCCAAGCAGCATCGGCGTCCAGCGCAGGAGCATGCCGAGATCAGCAAAGGATTGTTTCAGAGCGCTGGATAACACCGCCTTCTCCAGCTCCGCTCCCCGCAGGCCGGCGGCATAGAATCCACCGGCCAGGGCACCTGCGGATGATCCAGCGATGTGGCCGGGAAAAATACCTTTCTGATTCATTCCGCAGAGAAAGCCACCGTGTGCGTAAACTCCGAGGAATGCGGAGCTCAGAGCCAGAGCGATCCCAGGATCCGGAGGGGAGTCATTCATGGCACACCTCCTCGGGTAGCTCAGGGAGTTTCACCGAATGTCGTGCGGTGACGATCGCCAGCCCGCCGATGAGGCCCCAGAAGAGATTGAAGAGAAATCCGATCAGTGAGGCGGCAACAGCGGCTGCGGTTTGGATGCCGGTGAGCTGGCTTAGGAAGAAATCCAAGGTGCGCTCTCTCACGCCCAGTCCCGAGATAGAAATCGGCAGCGATGAGATCACATCCACCACCGGCATCACGGCGAGGATGGTCGTTGCCTCCACCTGCTGGTCGAGTGCCCGCAGGCCGGCAAAGAATGTCAGGTAAAAACTCGAGGAGAGGACAAAGGACACGCCGACCGCGTAGAGGGCGAAGCTCCAACGGGTGCGATAGAGATCCAGCACAGAAGTGATACTCCGCACCCACTTGTTCTCGGTCAGGCGAGGAATGAAGCGGCTGCCGAACGACAATGCCGCCGGTAGACACGAGACCACTGTGAGGACCACTGCCAGTAGGCCCGCAGCCTGAAGCCAGGTGGCGGCCACGAAAGTGTTTTTCCCGATTTCTTCCACGCCGTCGAGCGTGCCGAAGCCCCAAGTGAAGACGAGAAAGATGATGCTGCTGGAGATAAAACCGATTACATGATCCGCCATCACGGACATGGTGATCTGAATCTTTTTTTCGGGCACCCGGCGCATGAGCAGGACGATCTTGGCCGCGTCACCTGCGGCACCACCAAAGGACGCGATGTTGAAAAAGGCGGCGTAAAGGGTGAGCCGGAAGATGTAGGTGAAGGGGACGTTGATCGCCTGCACGCGGAGCAGGAGGAACCAGCGCAAGGCACCCGCCAACAGAGCGAGAAGTGCGAGCGCAAGGCCTCCCGCGACCCATAGCGGCGATTGCAGGGCACTGGCGAAATTTTCTCCCAATGCTTTTTTGTCCTCAATCTGCGAAAGCGCCAACCAGAGAAAGAGGCTGGTGCCTGCAAGCTTGATGAGAAAAATCCCGAAGGTCTTGGCGCGCTGCTTGTTCATCGGAGGCGGGGCGCCCGGGATTTCTAGGAAGCTTTGTGATCGCGCACGGCGGCAGCGATGGTGTTCACGGAGCGAAGGATACCTTTTGCCGCCTCGGCATCCGATAGCTTGAGGCCGAACTTCTTCTCAATGGCCACGACGAGCTGCAGTGCATCGACTGAATCCAACCCAAGGCTGTCTGGCCCCATCAGAGGCGTGTCGTCGCCGATCTCGTCCACCTCCACTTCAAGCATCAGCTCATCAACAAGGATGTCTTTGATTTCCCGATGGAGAGTGGATGAATCTGGCATGGTGGATGGTTAGTAAATGCCGCCGTCGATTTTCAGCGTGGCCCCGGTGATATAGGCGGCGTCCTTAGAGGCAAGGAAAAAAGCGGCTGCTGCTACCTCGCGCGGCAGGCCGAAGCGGCGCATGGGAATGCCGCGCTTCAGCTCCTTTTTTTGCTCCGGCTCCATGCCATCAATGGCCGCCGTTTCGATGTAGCCGGGGCAGATGGCATTTGCGCTGATGCCCATTCTGGCGACTTCCTTGGCGAGACTCTGAGTCATCGCCACGACTCCGGCCTTGGCGGCGGCGTAATTCGTCTGGCCTGCGGGAGCGAGCAGCGCGCTGAGCGAGGAGATGTTGATGATGCGGCCGAAGCGCTCGCCCATCATGCCTCGAATTACCGCGCGGGAGCCGAGGAAGGCGGAGGTGAGGTTTGCCTCGATCACTCCCGACCACGCCTCGTCAGGCATGGTGGCCATGAGGTGGTCGTCATGATGTCCGGCATTGTTGACCAGGATGGTGATTACTTTTTCCTCGGCCGTAACTGTGGCAAGTGCCTGCTCCCAGGCGGACGCCAAGGTGACGTCAAGGGAGATCACGGAGCACCTGCCGGGAAACTCCGCCGAGAGCGCGTCCGCATCGTCCCTGCCGGTGCGGATGCCGAGGTACACGAAGACGGTCTCGTCGTTTTCGAGAAAATATCTGGCGGTTGCGTTGCCGATGCCGCCGTTGGCACCGGTGATCAGTATGGCGTGGGCGCTCATGAGGAGTGGCGGCTGAGCCGGGCGGAAAAGGCGTGCTGGTTACCGCCGCTGGCGAGGATGGTGGCGGATCGGTGGTCGTCGTGCAGTGCCTCTATGGCGGCGATGGTCTGGAAGCCGGAGCGGATACCCATTCCCTCGCCGAGCACTCGCGCGGGACTCAGGCGCTTGCCGGACCAAGTGTTGGTGACGCTGTGCTCGTCCCTGTCGAAGCGGGGCACGCCGGTGAGGCCATCAACGAGGATGTCCGCAGGGGGATTTTTCTCCGCCTCCCACGCTTGCTGAATGGCTTCGCGGCGCTCCAAGGTGTTGGTGTGGCCGAAGGGGCCGTGGAGGCTTTCAATTGCGATTGGCGACGGACTCGCTTCCACATAGATGGCCGCTGCGCCCTCGGTCGCAATCAGGTCGCGTGAATAAAGGCTGAGGGCCTCCAACGTGAGCCAGTCGATCTCCTCGGCGCAAAGAATCAGGCAGCCGTCCACCAAACCTCCGGCAATCCAGCCTTCAGCCACCGCGAGGGCGGAGAACCATGTGGCGGTGTCGCCGATGAGAGTATAGACGGGTCCGTCGCAATCAAGGAAGGCGGCGATGTGGCTGGCGGGCGCGTTGAAGACAGTTTCCGGAAAAATCATCGGGCTGGCAAGCGACGGCTCTTTGAGCACCTCTTCGTAAAAGCGGTTGGAGTAATTCACGCAGCCGTTCATGAACGAAAGGACGATGCCGATGTTCAGCTCGTGATTCTTCATTCTATCCAGCCGCTCCGCGCCAATCGCCTGATGCGCCGCGGTGACTGCGAACTTGGTAACATTGCTGGCTCGCCGCAGGCGCGGGTGCTTCGGCATCGCGCTCTTGAGCGCCTCGGCATTGACGGGGCGGTGAAGGTAGGAAATAGTTTTCTCGCCGATGCTCCGTTCCAAGATGCGGGGTGGTAGCTCGGCGTGCTCGATGCAAGCGCGATAAAGCGAGCTGCTGTCGACACCGGCCGTTGAAACCGAGCCGTGGCCGTGGATGAAGAGCGGGAAGTGGTTCGGGTCTGGCTCAGCTTGCATTTCGGAAAATCAGAGAGGCGTTCGATCCACCGAAGCCAAAGGAATTGGTGAGGGCAACATCGATTGAAGCGGCACGGGGTTTGCGAATGAGATCGAAACGGCAGCCGGGATCCACCTCGCGGATGTTGAGGCTGGCGGGGAGTTGCTGATGCTTCAAGGCGAGCAGACAAATCCCGGATTCGACCGCTCCTGCTCCACCGAGGAGGTGGCCCATGGCGGATTTGGTGGAGCTGACGGCGATGTTTTTCGCATCTTCACCCGCCCACTCGCAGATGGCATTGGCCTCGGCGATGTCGTTGAGCGGGGTGCCGGTGCCGTGCGAGTTGATGTAGTGAATTTCCCGTGGCTCCATACCTGCCTGCTTGCATGCCGCGGACATCGAGCGGACCGCAGCCGTGCCATTAGGATGCGGCTGGGTGAGATGGTGGAGGTCGGTCGCCATGCCGTAGCCGCAGATCTCCACCAGAGGAGTGGCTCCGCGCGCCAGCATGTTTTCCTCGGACTCCAGCACGAACATCGCAGCTCCTTCACCGAGGGCGAGGCCATCCCGGTTCGCATCGAAAGGACGGGGAATCCCTGATTCCGCCAGAGCCTGGAGCGAATCGAAGCCGGCGAAAACCAGCTGGCACAGCGCGTCGTAACCGCCTGCGATAGCCATCTGTTTCCGCCCGCAGCGGATCATGTGGTAGGCGTGACCGATCGCGTTCGCCCCGGAGGCGCACGCATTTGAAATGATCTGGGTTTGCCCACGGAAGCCAAGCGCCCGCTGCACTGTGCTCGCCTGCCGCTGCGGCTGGTAGTGCTCAGTCCGCAGGAACTGGCCGCGCCGGGTGTTTGGCACGGCGGTTGCCGCTTTATAGTACGCTTCGCCAAGTGGCATCGCCCCTGCGGAGGTGCCGACGACAAAAGGAGTTTCCGGAGAAATCTTCGTGAGCTTTGCGGACGAGAGGGCTTGGGCCGTGGCGTGCAGCAGCAGACGCGTGCCGCGGTCAAGACGGCTTGCCTCGCGGTCTTTTAGGTCGAAGGCTTCTGCTGTGTCATCCAGATCGGCCACGCCAGCGGTGCGCACGCGCTGGCGCGAGACATCGAAGAAGTCAATTTCCCGGAAATGGGTGCTACCTGCCAGCATTGCCTCGAGATGAGCCCCGGAATCGTTACCCATCGGAGAAATCAACCCGGTCCCAGTGATGAAGACACGCTGCGGTTCCGGGTGACGGCTGGCTGGAGTTTTTAAGGTCATGTGACGCGGAGGGTTGTAGGAAATGCGGTATTACTGCTCTTGGCAAGGCGTTAGGAAGGGTCTAGCAAGGCTCCGGATGCTTCTCAATTCTTGGAATCAAATCGTTACCAGCCGCGGAAGTGAGGTTGCATTCCGGCATCACGAGTTGGAAGTCGGAGGAACTTTTTCTGATATTGACGCAGCTGCCGCAGGAATCGATACCTCGGGAGAATGCGTGGTGGTGGCTGGTGATTCGCCGGAATTCTTTAGTGGTCTTGTGGCAGCGTGGCGTGCCGGGAAGCCTGCGTTGCTGTTGGAGAACCGCACCAGCAAGGCTCGTCCCATTGAATGTGAAATTCCGTCTGACACGGTTTTGATCAAACAAACTTGCGGTGCCTCCGGGATCGAGCGGAGTTTGTTTTTCACTGCGGAGCAGGTCTTCGCCGAGGGTATGAGAAATCTGGAGGGACTCGGTCTCCATCCTGGCCGTCCGGGCTTGGCTGCCATCTCGCTTGCTCACTCATATGGCTTCGGCTGCCTTGCGCTGCCGCTTCTGCTTGCCGGGGTGCCGCTCGATATTGTCTCGGGTCCGATGCCGATGTTCATTCATCCGGCGCTGGATCGCGCCGGAGAGGAAGGCGTTTTCCTTCCCGGGGTGCCCGCCATTTGGAAGACTTGGTGGCAAACGGGTATCGCGAAACATCCTGCCATTTCTCTGGCGCTTTCTGCTGGCTCACCGCTGTCGCTGGAGCTGGAGCATGGCGTGTTCGAGGAGTGCGGACTGAAAATCCACAACTTCTACGGCACCAGCGAGACCGGAGCGATCTCTTGTGATGACTCCAGCATGCCCCGCACTTCAGCGGATTTTGTGGGGCGGCTGCTGCCGGGATTGAGGGCGGATCTTGACGACGAGAATCGAATCGTGATCGCAAGTGACTCGCTGGCTTTCGGAGCGGATGTCTGTGTATCGAGGAACGAGTTTTCCGCAGATGCGTATCACACGCTCGATCAGGGACGGGTGACGTCGGAGGGAATTTTTCTCACCCGCTGCACTGGTGACGCGATCAATGTGGCGGGGCGGAAAGTAAGTCCTCACCGGCTCGCGGAAATTGTGGAAGGACTCGAAGGGGTTCGATCCGCCAGGGTCGAGCGGGGGAGGAGTCGGGATTTTGAGCGTTTCGAGGAGATCCGTGTGCACCTGGTGATGAACCGGGATTTCGATAAGAAGGCCCTCCGCGAGCAGCTCCGCCAGAAAGTTGAGAGCTGGGAGATGCCGAGGCAGTGGACTTTCGAGGACGTTTGAAGATGCAGTGAGGGAAGGGGGGCGCATCTCCTCGCTCACGCCCAGCAAATGCATTTGTTACGGAAATGCCATGAGGCGTTCTTGTAACCTGAAATCTCTAGTGAAACGAAGTTGATGGTAGCACAAGTCACCGTCTCCGGACGTTTACTCATGAAGCTTACCCATAGATTCCCCTCGTTGGCCGCCTGCTGCGCGACCTTGACTCTAACAAATGCAGCCCCTCTGGACATGCAGCCCATCGCCACCCTGTCACTCGCAGGAGCGGAGATCGTCGCTTTTGATGCCGCGTCCGAGCGCCTCTTTGTCACTGCGAGCACCGGCCTTCAGGTTGTCGATATCAGTAATCCGGCGAATCCAACGCTTCTTTCCACCATTGATTTTACCACCTTCGGCCTGCCCGCGACGGACCTCACCAGCGTCTCCACGCACGGAGGCATCGCCGCTGTATCGATCCCGGCACCGGTCAAGACCGACAAGGGCCATGTCGCTTTCATCAATGCCGCAACAGGTGCCTTCATCGATTCGGTCGAGGTCGGCTCCCTTCCCGACGCCCTGACGTTCACTCCTGACGGCAAGAAGGTTCTCGTCGCCAACGAAGGCGAACTTTCCGGCGATGTGGCCGACGACACCGCCCTAGGCACCGTCAGCATCATTGATGTCTCTGGCGGCTTCACCGATCCCCCGGTTGCGTCTGCGGACTTCACCGCCTTGGATACTCCGGAGTCCATCGCCGCACTCAAAGCCGCAGGCGTCCGCATCTTCGAGGGTGGCAAGCCTTCCACGGATTTCGAGCCGGAATACGTCGCCGTCTCCCCAGACAGCACGAAAGCCATGGTTACCCTGCAGGAAGCAAATGCCGTGGCGATTCTCGATATCGCCAGCGCCACCTTCACCTCCGTGGTGCCACTTGGAGAAAAAGATTTTTCCAATCTCCTTGCAGACTTCAGTGACCGTGATAGCCCCAGCAGTACTGCGGCGACCAAGTTGACCACTGGTAACCCAGTCTACGGCCTCTACATGCCGGATGCCATCGCCTCCTATTCCTCGGGCGGCAAGACATACTACGTCACGGCCAATGAGGGCGACGACCGCGACGACTTTCTCTCCGTGGACGAGACAGTCCGCGTCGGCAGCTCCAATTACGTGCTCGACGAAAATGTCTTTCCCGCAGCCGTCGCCCTAAAAACCAACGCCCGTCTCGGACGCCTCACGGTCTCCAATTCCCCAGGGCTCCGAGGTGATGTCAATGGAGATGGAAAGATCGATCGCATCCTTGCCCTTGGCGGACGTTCGTTTTCCATTCTTGATGAAAACGGCACGCGGGTTTTCGACAGCAAGGATTTCTTGGAACGCGCCATCGCCAGCTTTGGCTCCCCTTGGTTTGACGACGGCCGCAGTGATAACAAATCCATCGAGCCGGAGGGTATCACAGTCGCGGAGATAAACGGTCGCCACTATGCCTTCGTCACGCTGGAGCGTTCCCGCGGGGTGATGGCTTTTGATGTCACCAATCCTCTTGAGGTAACCCCCGCCGGCTTTGCGACAGTGCCGACCGACCAAAATCCTGAGGACGTCGCGTTCATTTCCGCAGCGCAGTCGCCGAACGGCAAAAATATGGTCGCTGTTGCCAACGAATCGAGCAATACCCTCACGCTCTACACCGTTGAGCCGGTTGACTTCACACTGCAAATCCTCCACTTTGCCGATGCCGAAGCGGGCCTGCTCGCTTCCGAAACCGCCCCGCACCTTGCGGCAGTCTTGGAAGGCTTTGAAGGCGCTTACGCCAACACACTTATCCTTTCCGGTGGTGATAGCTTTATTCCGGGACCCTTCCTCAACGCGGGCACCGATCCATCGATCACCCCGGTGTTGCGGAATGTGTTTGGAAACACCGCCCTGTCCACCGCCTTCGCCCGCCCGGACATTGCAATTCACAACATCCTTGGCGTCGAAGCCTCTGCTGTGGGCAACCACGAGTTCGATCTCGGTTCCAATGTTTTCTCCGATGCCATCACTCCGTCTGCGGTATGGACCGGCGCGACCTTCCCGCATCTAACCACGAACATCGACTTCACTGCGGATCCGCTCAACGGACGGTTCACCAATGTCCCCCTTGATGGAACCGCCACTCCCGTGCCTGACGCCCCAAGCCAGAACGGCCGCATCGTCCCCACCGCCACCATCACCAAGGGAGGTGAAAAGATCGGTCTCGTCGGCGTCACCACTCAGGTCTTGGAGTCGATCTCCTCACCTAGCGGCGCGCGCGTCAAAGGCTTCGCGCCTGCCTCTGGAGTCAATGACATGGACCTGCTTGCCACGCAGGTCCAGCCGTTCATCGACGAGCTCGTCGCCGAGGGCGTGAATAAGATCATACTCCTCTCCCACCTCCAGCAGCTCGACAACGAGCGCTTGCTCGCCGTGAAACTTTCCGGAGTGGACATCATCCTCGCCGCCGGGTCCAACACGAGACTGGGTGACGCGGATGATGTCGCGGTGGCGTTTCCTGGACACACCGCAACCTTCGCCGGTACCTACCCGATCCGCACCAGCGGCACCGATGGCAAGCCTACGGTGATCATCAACACCGACAACGAATTCACCTATCTGGGCCGTCTCGTAGTCGATTTCAACGCGGCTGGGGAAATCATAGTCCCTAACCTCGCGGTGCGTTCCGTCGAGAACGGAGCTTATGCAGCCACCGCTTCCAACGCAGCGGCCGCATGGAAAGTCGATGTAGCGGATCTTGCAACCACCGCCTTCGCCCCCGGCACCAAAGCGGCCCGTGTGAAACAAATCACTGATGCCATCCAAGGCGTCATCACCACAAAGGACGGCCTCGTCTTCGGCTTCACCGATGTTTATCTTGAGGGAGAGCGCTCGTTTGTCCGCCGGGAAGAAACCAACCTCGGCAACATTACTGCCGATGCGAACATCGCCGCCCTCCGCTCGGTCATCGGTGGCACCGCACCCATCGTCACATTGAAAAACGGTGGTGGCATCCGCGCCCAGATTGGAGCCGTCTCCAGTGAAGGAGGCTCCGCCGAAAAGCTCCCGCCCCTCGCCAACCCGGCGGCAGGCAAGCCCGCCGGTGGTATTTCCAAGCTGGATATCGAAAACGCGCTCCGTTTCAACAACGGCCTGATGGCGCTTGAAGTCACTCCAGTCGGCCTCAAAGCCATCTTGGAACACGGTGTCGCAGTCTGGCCGAACAACGGACGTTTCCCGCAGATCGGCGGAATGGCCTTCTCATGGGACATCACCAAACCTGCGGGCGAGCGCGTCATGAACATCTCCCTCATCGGAAATGGCGGCAAGCAGTCCGCCGCCCTTTACACCAACGGCGGCCTCGTTCCCGGAGCGCCTTCGGTTATCAACATGGTCACCCTGAACTTCCTCGCCAACGGCGGGGACAGCTACCCGTTCAAGGACAACGGCTACAACTTCCGTTTCCTCCTGAGTGACGGCACGCTCTCCGCGCCCGTCCCGGAGACCGAAAGCTTCACTGCCACCGCCCCCGTCAACCTGCTCAAGGAACAGCAGGCGCTTGAAGAATACCTAGGCGAGAGCCACGGCACCTTGGAGAAGGCCTATGACGATGGCGACACGCCGATCGAAAACGACACCCGCATCCAGAAGATCGGCGCGCGTGTTGATACCGTCCTGCCCTTCTCTCTTGAGGACATGATCCGCATCAACCGCTTCAGCGCGGCCTTCCTTGAGCAGGGGGTCAGCCCCAGCGTCGTCGCCACGGCAGCCGCCATTTCCGGCGCGATCGATCAGACGGAACTCGTTGGTCAGCAGCAGGTCACCAGCGATCCCGCCGCATTTGGCCTCTTCCCTGCCCGGGGAATCAAACTGGACGATGTATTCTTGGAGTTCACCGAGAATGCGACTCTCGACATGATCTTCCAGTCCTCCGGCGATCTGGAGACATGGACGGACGAAGCCGTCGTTCCCGATGTCACCATCGACCTCTCCGGCAACAAGCGCTTCTTCCGGTTCAAAGCCGCCTCGCAAAGTAACTGATCTCCCCAGGCCTGATCAGACGGTCCGCGCGTTCCGCAGCGGGCCGTTTTTTGCGTCGTGTCGCGGTTCACAACGGCAGGGCTCCTAACTCAGTGCTGGGTGTATGGCGGTGGCAGTAAATTTGGCGCGAAAGGCGCCAGCTTCGCGTCGAAACCTGATCCCACCGAATAGTTGGAGAAGGCCCTCAGGAGATCCGGCCTACCAGCCAGCGCCTGCCGAGTCTTGGCATCCGTCGTTTGATCGAACAGCACCTCGCCCTCCTCAGCAAGAAACACCAGCAGATACCCTGCATATTGGTAGCCGCCGATGTTGCCCTCCCCTTTGTTATCGCTGTCATATATTGTTATGAAGTCCTTGAGCTCGGTGGACGCGGATTCGCCCGGCTGCAATTGTACGGGAAAATCCTGCACCGAAAGAACCCTGAACGCGTCCGGCATTTTCTGATTCTGACCGTAGAAAATCACCCGCCCGTTCAGCTTGGGCAGCGGCAAGATGGTGTCCGGGTTTCTTAATTTCACAGTGCAGGAAACCGTCTGCTTGACCATGTAGTAGCTGCTGCCCTTGTCGCGGCGCTTGCCGATCACCACCACCGGCTCGATTCTAGGCAGCACTGTGGGCAGCGCCTTCGCCTCCTCGGCGATCCTGGTCCGGGATTCGGCGTCGAGCTGGTCAAGCGTCAGCGTGAACTCGCGGGCGTTGCCCTTGCGGCGGAAGGTCACCGTCTTTTCATCGGCCGAGATTAGCTCGATCTCGATCGTCCGGCCTTGAGTGTCCACCACCCGCATCTCAGGATTCGCAACAACGTATCCCAAACTTCCGCAAATCGTGAGGACTCCGAACCCCACCCGGAGTGCTAATTTCATATAACTAGGAAAGCCAGCTCTCGAGGTAAGAGCAATCGCAAAAAAAACGAGGTTTTACTACAGGGTAACTACATTCGGGTACATCCGGCGACAGGAGTTTGCCGAGCAAGCCTTGCCCCCGGGTGATCTAATATCTCGTGTTGACGCGGTATCGTTCAGTGATACCATTTATCCGTGAATAGCCGTCAGCGCAAGACGCTCGAATCGATCTTCAATGATCCTGTTTCAGCCAACATTATTTGGAAGGATGTCGAGTCCTTGCTCAATGCGGCTGGATGCGAAATCACCGAGGGGAACGGTTCACGAGTTCGTCTGGCTCTCAACGGTGTTCGCGCTGTTGTTCATCGGCCACACCCCGACCCCAAGACTGATCGAGGCGCTGTAAAGTCGATGAAGCGATTCTTAACCGAGGCGAAAATACAACCATGATGACTTACAACGGATACCACGGAACCGTCAGATTCGACGAAGAAGCAGAGATTTTTCACGGAGAGGTCACGGATCTTAGGGATGTTGTCACATTCCAAGGAAGGAGCGTTGATGAACTGAAGAATGCTTTTCATGATTCGGTTGAAGACTATTTAGAATTTTGTGCGCAGCGTGGCGAGGAACCAGATCGGCCATATTCAGGGAATTTCGTTCTCCGCATAGATCCCCAGCTACATCGGAAGCTGGCCGCACTCAGCCAAGAAGATGGCTCTAGCTTGAATCGTTGGGTCGAATCCCAACTGGTATCACTAATAAAACAAAGAGGATAAAGCCAGAGCTGAGTAAGGCGCAGCGGAACCTCGAAGGCTATCGGTTGTCCCGAAAAGCTGCGCACGTGATACCGGGGGGCCAGGGAGGGACTAGCTGGGCCGTGGTGTTGCCTAATGCGCTTTCGATCTAGCCTGTAGGAGAAAGTTCTACGGGAACACGGCGCTTGGACACAGGTGGTGGGATTTTGCCACAGCGCTGTGTTTTTAGAAGCGGCTTGGTCTGAGGCCTGGGTTTCGGCGGAGAGCCTGCGGAAAGCGGGGGATTACTTAGGACTTCCTGACTTTTCGGATGGTAAAACAATCTTGCTCTTGCGGTAAGCGGAGGGGATGCTGTGCGAGTTGAAAAAATGGCGAATCGAGTGAACAGAAGGCGAGGGCAGGTGGAGGAGCCGACCAAATGGTCGAGTGAAATCAGCGGAGTGTGCTGGATGGCGGGCGGGCTGATTCTGCTTTTGTCGCAGCTTTCCTATAGTCCCGCAGATCTACCTGAATGGGGGATTCTGGAGGCTTTCGCGGATAAAAGCGGAACACTTGGAGGGAACTGGCTGGGGCCGGTGGGAGGGATTTTGGCCTTTGTGCAGATTCTGCTGTTTGGTGCGGCGGCCTGGATGATGGCGCTGGGCTTCATTTGGTTCGGAGTTTTAAAACTGGCATTCCGCGGGGGGCTGTGGCCGAGGATTGCGGTGGGACTGACGGTTGTGCTGATGGCTGGCGCTGTTTTTCTTCATGCGGCGGACATTTTCTTTCTTGAGTGGGCGGCGAGGTGCCGGATTCCAAGTCCGGGCGGAGTGGTTGGAAACGGACTCGGCGGGTCCGTGCTGATGCCGGTGGTTGGTCGGACGGGAACGCTGCTGTTGATGGGTGTTGCGTATGTTTTTGGGCTTGTCTGGCTGACAGGGCAGACGCCGGTGGAGTTCGCCCGGGGCAGCTACCACTTGGTGAGGGGAACTTATGACAAGTGGAAAGTGAGCCGGACGGAAGCAGGCCGTGCGGAGTCGAGGGAGAAGGAACTTTTGCAAGAGCGCGAGAAGCAGCGGGAGCAGCGGCGCGTCGAGCGCGAGATGACAAAGCTGAAGAATGCGGAGAAATTGGAGCCTGGTCAGGCGGAGCTGCCGATGCGTGAAACGCCGACGCCGCAGATTATCGATGCCTCGCAACGGCGGGCGATGGGGCAGATGGAGGCTGGCGCGAAGCCGTTCGAGCGGAAGAAGCCGGGGCATCAATCGCTGTCGGTGAGTGGTTACGAGAACTATGAGCTGCCTGGATTTGACTTGTTAGATGCGGTGGAGGAAGAGGCGGAGACGGCGAATCATGATGAACTGATAGAGATACAGACGACGATTGTTGATACGCTGAAGGCCTTTGGAATCGATGTGACTCCTGGCGACATCACGCGCGGCCCGACGATCACGCGATATGAGATCTACCCTTCAACGGGCCTGCGGGTTTCGCGGATTTCCCAGCTGGAGGCGGACTTGGCGCGCGCGACGCGGGCGGAGCGGATCAATATCCTGGCACCTATTCCCGGCAAGGACACGGTGGGGATTGAGATCGCGAATTCCAGCAAGGTCGCGGTGCCCCTGCACGAGCTGCTGCATGATCCGGAGTTCCGCTCGGCGAAGAAAAAGATCCCTCTGGCGCTGGGGAAAGACGTTTATGGCAAGACTGTGATTGGAGACCTGGCAGCGATGCCGCACTTGCTGGTGGCAGGTGCGACCGGCTCAGGGAAATCAGTTTGTATTAACTCTATTATCGCTTCGATCCTTTTCAAGTTCGGCCCGGACGAGCTGCGCTTCATCATGGTGGACCCGAAAGTGGTGGAGATGCAGATGTATAACAAACTGCCCCACATGGTCGTTCCGGTTGTCACCGACCCAAAGAAGACTGTTGCGGCGCTGAAGTGGGTGGTGAACGAAATGGAGAAGCGCTACAAGATTTTCGCCAAGGAGGGCGTGCGCAATTTCGACGGGTTCAACAACCGCCCGCGCGAGGAGAAGGAAGCTGCTGTTGTGGTCCCGGAGGAGGATGAGCCGGAGGTTGACCTGGACGAGATCGACTCAATTGCCACCGCGTTGGAAGATGGTGATCTGGGGCCGGAAGCGGATTTTGAGGAGCTGGAGATTGAGGAGGACGAGATACCGGATCGTTTTCCTTACATCGTGGTGCTGATCGACGAGCTTGCGGATTTGATGCAAACGGCTCCGGCGGATGTGGAAATGTGTATCGCCCGGATCGCGCAAAAAGCTCGGGCGGCGGGGATCCATTTGATCATCGCCACCCAGACGCCGCGGGCGGACGTGGTTACGGGCATCATCAAGGCAAATATTCCCAGTCGGATTGCTTTCCAAGTTTCCTCCGCGCTCGATTCGCGGGTCATCCTGGATACCAAGGGTGCGGACAAGCTGGTGGGCAAAGGTGACATGCTCTATCTGCCACCGGGCTCTGCGAAACTTGAGCGGGCGCAGGGCGCTTTCGTTTCCGATGCGGAAGTGGAGCGGATTGTTGATCACTGCGCCGGCCAGGCGAAGCCGAGATACGAAAAGGATATACGTGAAACGATCGATGCGGCAGGCATGGATGAGGAAGACGAGGTTTCCGATGCGGATGAGGAGTTGATTATCAGATGCATCGAGGTCGTCCGGCAGGAGCAGAAGGCAAGCACTTCTTTGCTGCAACGGCGGCTGCGCCTCGGCTACACGAGAGCGGCACGGATGGTGGACATTCTTGAGCAACGCGGAATCGTTGGTCCTGGAGAAGGAGCGAAGGCTCGGGAGGTGTTTCTGAAATAATCCGCTAGTCTCTGATGAACGACGACGTGGCATATTTTCTCGAATTTCAGGAGACGGAGAAGAATGCCTCTCCATTGACTGTTAGGAATTATGCGGCGGCTCTCAAAGAGTACGAGAGCTGGAGGGGGAGTGGCTTTACCGGATGGCGGGACGAGACGGCCGATGAGTTCCGAAATTATCTCTACGCGCTGATGAAGCGCGAACTGAAGCGATCGACGATTCGGCTACGATTCGCGGCGCTGCGTTCCTTTTACAAGTATCTGGTGCTGCGGCGGGGGATGGCGAAGAGCCCGGTGGCGGAGGTGCAGATGCCGAAGCTGGAGCGGAACCTGCCGGTGGTGCTGAACCTGAAGCAGATGGAGGAGCTGTTGGACATGCCTCTGAAATCGGAGATGCCGACGAAGGGGCCGCCGTGGTTGAAGTACCGGGATGCGGCAATTCTAGAGCTGTTCTACTCCTCGGGACTTCGCATTTCAGAGCTGCTGGGGCTGGATGTGAAGCATGTGGATTTCGTGAACGAGATTTTGAAGGTGATGGGAAAAGGCCGCAAGGAGCGCATTGTGCCGGTGGGGGGGGCTGCGATGCAGGCGATTCAGAAATACCGGCAGGAGGCGGCGGTAACGAACGGTCCCTTGTTCCGGAGCGTGCGGGGCACGAGAATTACCCAACAGGCGGTGGATCTGATGTTGAAGAAATATCTGAAGCTCAGCGGGATTCCCTTCGGGGTGAGTCCGCACAAGCTGCGGCACAGTTTTGCGACTCATCTGCTAGACGCGGGTGCGGATCTGAGGAGTGTGCAGGAGCTGCTGGGGCATGCTTCGCTATCGACGACGCAGATTTACACGCACGTGACCAAGGAGAGACTGAAGAAGGTTTATGACGAAGCCCATCCGAGAGCATGAAGATCGATTTAGGATACTGCTGATGTTGGCACGAGTCTTGGGCTTCCTTGGCTTGTCTGGATGTGCCTTGCCGCCTGTTGCAGTTAAGCGGGACGAGCTTGCAGAAAAGGTGACGCAAGAAGAGCTGGCGGTGCTCTTCATCGGGAACAGCTACAGCTTCGGAGTTCCCGCAGCCTTCAAAAAGCTTGCTGCATCACGGGGAAAAAAGGTGCGGGTGGGGCACTCAACCTACGGCGGGTGGAGGCTGGAACAGCACTCAAAGCACCCGCCGACGCTGCGCAAGTTGCGGGAAGGAGAATGGGATGTGGTGGTGCTCCAGGACTTCTCGGTTCACCCAGCGATGAAGGAGAGGCAGCGGGCGCGGGTGATGGATCCTGCGGTGAAGTTCTTTGTGTCCGAGGCGCGCGCGGCTGGGGCGGTGCCGGTTCTCTATCAGACGTGGGGTAGGCGGGACGGGGATGCGACGGTCCCCGGGGATAATTTTCACGCGATGAACCGGCGGGTGCGGGAGGGTTATCAAGCGGCCGCGCGAAATGCGGGCGGCGTGAAGGTGGTGTCCGTGGGCGATGCTTGGGAGCGGGAATACAGGGCGGGGCGGGGGCGGGAGCTGTTCGTAGAGGACGGCAGTCACCCGAGTGCGTACGGAGATGAGGTCACGGCGGGGGAGTTCTATCGAGTGATCTTAGGGGAGTGAGTTCTTTAGTCTGCCGCATCAAGGTGTCAGAGCGAATCATGCCCCGGTCGGTTCGGGTATGGCCAGCTTGCGACAAATCGATCTCGCGGTGAATTTCTTTATCTCCCGGTGCCGTGGGACCGCCTGTATGTCACCCGTCGCAGGATTGATCCAGATCGAGTGCCGCGCACCCTCGCGTTCCAGCCGGCATCTGTGGTTGGACAAGTGTGCCAGCAGATCGTTTCTCTTCATGCTGTCAGCATCTCGAGTCTCTCTCCCTTGCCCAGGGATTCGGCAGCCGTCTGCCTTCGATACTCCAGCACGGCGTGCACCGCCGCCCGCAGATCATCCAGGCATTCTTCCACCGATTCACCTTGGCCGTTCGCCTCAGGAAACTCGATGCAAGTCGCGGCAAAACCGGTCTCCCCATCCGCTGAACAATCGTGCAGTAATGCGGTAATATTCATCGGTCTCAAGATGCCCGGCCAATAGATCCGTGTCAAGGTGCCTGGTTCTTAGGCAAACGCGCGATGTCACCGTGACGGCGACGGGCGTAACGAAGGGGGGCTGGAATTCCTCTTGAAGGCCTGGGCAGAAAACCACTAGCCAGGAGCAAATGGAGCATCTACCTCTCAGTGAGAGAGCGAATATTTGAGAATAAAGCTTTGGAGAGCGCAGTAGAAATGGCTTCTGAGCAATGCCTCTTTACGAAGAGGTGTTAGGTTTTCGGGATCGGACTCGGGGTCGTTGCCGAAGTGGTACCTTTCCTCAATGGCCAGGCGGGCTTGGTTGAGGGCGCTGTACCATGAGAAGGCATCGGCGCGAGTGATCCAGATTGGGGATTCCTCGTTATTGGAGAAAGCGGCGGCGGCCTCGATGGCGGCGTAGATCTGGTGGAGGTCATCGGAGAATGCCTCGCGGAGATCGGGGACGATGATGTCCTGCCAGTCTTCGGCGACCTTCTCATCGGTGATCAATCCGCCGAGACGAGAGGCGAGATCGGTTTCGTGGCCGTTGGCATCGAGGATGATGGCGCGGAGGATGTGCCAGTCCTCGGGAGTCTCGGGATCAATGCGGAGACCGCCCTCCATGGTAGGGGCGATCTTCATTCGGCTTGTTCGAGAGTGGTTTTAAGTTGGTGAAACTGGAGTTGCTGGGTGTAGAACTCCGCTTTCTCCAGCTCGCCCGACCAGACGATAGAAAGTCCTTGCTGGTGGACCTGTAGCATCAAGGTCGTGGCAAGCTGCTCATTGTAGCCGAAAATTTTCATCAGTACGTAGGTGACGTAAGCCATGAGATTCACGGGATCATCATGAACGATGACATTCCAAGGCGGGGCCGTGGAAGTGGTGGTTTCGGTATCGGTGAGGGTGGTGGTCTCGGCCATTTTTCAAACAGTGGCGGGGGCTAGAGTGGGGGCTTCAATCCATTTCTCATGCTCCTTGATGAGATCGATGAGGCGCTCGACGGCTTCTGATTCGGGGATGTTGAATTTCACTGGGGTCTTGCCGACGTAGAGATTGATCTTTCCTGGTGCTCCACCGACGTAGCCAAAATCGGCGTCCGCCATTTCCCCTGGGCCATTGACGATGCAGCCCATGACGGCGATGCGGACGCCTTTAAGATGGCCGGTGGCGCCGCGGATTTTTTGAGTGGTGGACTGAAGGTTGAAGAGGGTGCGGCCGCAGGAGGGGCAGGCGACGTAATCGGTTTTGAAGATGCGGGTCCCAGCAGCCTGGAGGATGTTGTAGGCGAGGCGTAGAGATTGACCGGGAGCAGTTTCGCCGCGGATGAGGATTGCGTCACCAATGCCGTCGCAGAGGAGTGAGCCGATGTTCTGGGCGGCCGGGAGCAGCGCGCGGAGGAAGTCGGTTTCTCCGGTGGGCGGGTGGAGCGTGTCTTTCAGGAGGATCGGGTGGCGGGGGTCGGCTTGGAAAGCGAGCATCCGGAAAGCGTGGATCGGCTCAAGATCAATGCCGTCGGTGACGGTGATGAGCCGCGGCTCGGTGCTTGAGTTGAGTTCCGACAGAGCTGTGAGATCCCGGGGATCGAGGGCGAGGGCCTCGGCCTTCTCGAGGATGATCTCGGGCTTGAAGTCGCCCATGCTGGCGATTTTGTGGGCGAGGGCGTTCCAGCGCTCCTGGGTGGTGAAGACACGCACTGGCTTGTCTCCACCGAGTTCATGGCCTTGGATGGTCATGACTGAGCTACTGCGTCTCTCGTAGGAGAATGGATTGTAGGAGGGAGCGAATGTAGCTGTCGCGTCCCGCGGCAGGCCGTGCTTTTGGCGTCCCGCCAGAATTTCCGGATAAGCGCACCCGAACCAGCTCCAATTCGACAATCCGGCTTTGATGGGATTATCGACAACGTAAGCAATTTGATTTCTCAGATCGTCCCCGTCCCGGATCAGATGGTCGTAGCTTTCCTTTTGCCAGACGCTGCCTGAGGCGCCGATTTGGTTGTTGAGTTCATGGGAAGTGAAACTCTTCCACGAGTGAAGGATCTTTTCGAGCTGCTCACCGGGAGCGAGTTTTAGCACAGCATGGACATGGTTAGGCATGACGCACCATGCGAGGAGATTGTAACGCTTGTTATCAAAGTGGCGTAGGGCTTCTGCGACCAGTTGGGCGTTCTCTTCCATGCTGAAGAGGCAGGAGCCATGACCTTTGTTGAGAGCTGGATCGATGATGGTGTCTTGGAGCCGGTTCAGTTGGTCGCGTAGTGACGAGAGTTCGGCCGAATGGCTGCGGGAGGAATCGAGGGTTCTCAGGGCTTCGATTTTCTTCAGGAGGATGTCGCGGGCGTCGCGATATCGGTTCAAGGCTTCAGCTGGGAGGGAGTCGGATTGACGGAAGGTGACCGCGTAGGTGCCGGAGTCCATCTTCCAATGGGGAAGGAAGGTGGCGTCATCTGTAATGACGTTTTTCCAGTCGATTCGGATGTTTTCGGTATCTTCCGACAAGCTGCGAGACGCGGCTTGCACGGCCTGCCGCGAGACGCGGCAGCTACTGTGGAGCTCGACGATCGCCTGGGCTACTGGGATTTCGTGGACAGCGTCCTCGGTGAGGGAGACGCGGACGGTGTCGCCGATGCCGTCGGCAAGGAGGGAGCCGATGCCGATGGCGGACTTGATACGGCCGTCCTCGCCATCGCCGGCTTCGGTGACGCCGAGGTGGATCGGGTAGTTCCAATCGGGCCCTTCCTCGGCGAGTCGGGCGACGAGGAGGCGGTAGGCTTCGATCATTACTTTCGGATTCGAAGCCTTCATTGAGAAAACGAAGTTGTGATAGTCGTTCTCGCGGGCAATGCGGGCGAATTCCAAGGCGCTCTCGCACATGCCGATGGGGCTGTCGCCGTAGCGGTTCATGATCCGGTCGGAGAGGGATCCGTGGTTGGTGCCGATTCGCATGGCGCGGCCGAGATCTTTGCAGAGGTGGACGAGAGGCGTGAACTCGGCGCGGATACGGAGAAGTTCTGCTTCGTATTGCGCATCGGAATATTCGCGGATTTCGAACTTCTTCTTGTCCGCGTAATTCCCGGGATTCACACGGACCTTCTCGACCCACTTCGCGGCTTCCATGGCGGCGTCGGGTTTAAAATGGATGTCGGCAACAAGCGGGACGTTGCAGCCGGCGGAGCGGACCTCTCGGGCGATGTTTTCGAGGTTGGCGGCGTACACTTTTGTCTGCGCCGTGATCCTAACGATCTCGCAGCCTGCATCCGCGAGTGCGAGGACTTCAGCCACGCAGGCTGGGGTGTCACGGGTGTCGGAGGTGATCATCGATTGCACCCGCACCGGGTTTGATCCGCCGACGCCGACGTTTCCCACCATCACCTCGCGGGTGCTGCGGCGGGAGTAGTGGAGAAGATCGGGGCAGTAGGCCGGGACGGGATGGACACTCATGGGCGCAGAAAGGTAGACGATAAGTTTTCCATGGGCAATGACTGGATACGGTGCGAAAATAGACGCATGAAGATCAGAATGTCGTGGGCGAGGACTGCAGCGATGATCGCGAGCCTGCTCGTCGCGACCGGGGAGGAGAGCCTCGGCGGTGATTTTATTCGCATCAAGCAGACGGAGGATGAGGCGCGGCTGCAGACGGCGGTGTTCGGTTACGAAAGAGACGGGGTGCGCGTGGATCTGATTGGCGCTATCCATCTCGCCGACAAGCGTTACTACGAGTTCCTCAACAGGTATTTTCAGGGGTATGAAGTGTTGCTTTTCGAGATGGTCGGAGGCGAGGGGCTAGGAAAAGGCAGGCAACTTGCTGCTGCCGATGAGGAGGTGGAGGAAGGAAGTCTCTCTGGGCTGCGGAAGCTTTACGTCTCGATGGAGAACGCGCTTGGTCTGGCGGGGCAGGCGGCGGTGATTGACTATAACGCTGAGAATTTCGTTCACGCCGATCTCACGCTGGCGGAATTCGGTGCGCTACAGAAGGAGCGGGGCGAATCGATACTGGGCTTGATGATTCAGGCCAGCGTAGCGGCCGAGAAGCCGAAGCGGGATCCAGACACGATCAGGCTGATGAGAGGGATTCTTTCGGGTCGTTCTGATCTCGTTAAGCTTGAGCTGATGCAGACGATGGGGGACGCGGACAAGCAGATTGAGTCGCTGGCTGGTGAAAACGTGATCATCCATGACCGCAACGCTCGCTGCATGGAGGTTATGGAGCGGGAGATCGCGGACGGCCGTAAAAGGCTGGGAATTTTTTATGGAGCCGCCCATTTTCCTGACATGGAGAAGCAGCTCCTTGAGAAAGGCTTTGAGAAGGTCTCCACCAAATGGCTGACTGCTTGGCGGGTGATGAAGCGGTAGGGTGTGGGTTGCAGGGTGGTCCGGCTGTCTCTTGATCAGAGCGTCCCCATACAGCCCACCCAGCTTGGCATGGAATGAGGGAATTCAATCGTGATTCCCGGAGCTACTGGCGATCAGAGATTTCAAAAGCTCAGCCTCCGGGCTCGGGTGGCGGAGGAGCGCGGGGTCTTTGTCGAGATCGACAAAGTAGAGACCGAAGTCAGTGTTGGGATCAAAGGGGTGACCCCACTCCCTGTTGGAGGTGATCGACCACCAGTTGTAGGCGCGGACGGGAACGCCTTTGTGGATCGCGCGGCGGACCTGGGCGAGGTGATCGGTCATGTATTTCGCCCGGGATACGCCACTGGCGCTGGGCGTGCAGCCGTTTTCGACTATTAAAAGCTCCTGCTCTGGAAACCAGTGGCTAAAGCGGCGGAGGGCGTGGTAGAGGCCTTTGGGCCAGACCGGAGCGCGGAGGAATCGGCCGTGGGCGGCGTCCTCAAGTAGGCGGAATTTGAAGATGCGGTGGGTGGGAAGGCCCCAGTAGTAGTCCAAGCCAATGAAGTCCTGCGCACCGATGGCCTCGGCCGGGCAGAGTTCCTTGGGGAGTTTCCCGGCAACGCCGAGGTACCACCAGTTCGCATTGGCGATGAGGCTTGTGGTGCCCCAGAAGCGCCAGGCCCAATTGAGCCAGCTGGTTTTGGATTCGAGGGGGTCGAGGCGTTTTGCTGGTGCGAGCGGGACGATCTCCAGCTTGGACCCATCTCCGAGGATCTCAGCGGCTATGCGTCGGGCGAGGCGGATCTCGAGGCCCTCGCCGCCGCACTGATCGGAAAGGCCCGGTGCGTCGGTGCGGATTCCGATGCGGATTTTGCCCCTGCGTCTGATTCTCCGCAGGTCTTTGCCGGAGGAGAGTCGGTCCGGGAGGCTGTCGCCGCCGCTAAATACCTCATGCAGGGAAATAGGTCTGGGCGCCTCAGCCGCGACGTTAAGGGGGCGCGAAAGCAGGGAGGCGTCGCGCGGGTTGCTGAGGGATTTCCGGAAGGCTGCGATGGCGACGTTGACGTGATTCAAGAGGCGTGCGTTTCCGTGAGGAGCGAGCGCCACGTATTGCTCATCGCTGAGGTTGCTCTGAAGGAAACGGAAGCGGGCGGAGTTTTTTAGCTCTGGGGGGAGGAGAAATAAGGCGTCTCCGTAGAGCGCGTCCACCTGGCCCAGATCGAGGGCGGTTCGTGCCTCGTCGTAGTGGCGGAGAACCTGCTTCCGGGAGTTTGCGGGGAGATCGCGCTTCCATCCTTCGGGTTGATTGCCGATGGCGAGAACGCCGATCCGCTTGCCGGCGAGGGAAGCAATGCCAGTTTCTTCGTAATCACTTTTCACAAGAACCGCTTTTCCGGTGCGGAGGTAAGGATCGCTGGCTTCGAAGCTGGTTTGGTCGCCCATGGAGACGCCGCCGACGACGAGGTCGACGCCGCCGTACTCACTTACCAGCGGTGCTTTGGTGGTGAATTTGAAAAGCGCCTCTCCCATTCCTCGGTGGCAGGCACCCCAGTCCATGATCTGTTGCAGCCATGGCGGGAAGCCCGTGACGAGTGGGTTGACGCCCACTTTCGCATCGCTCCGCTGGGCCCGAATCGCGGTGCGGGCGCGGGCGTGGGCGAGAAAAAGGTTGGGGACGAGTTTTCCGACTGCTTCGGCCTCGGCATCGACCGAGGAACCGCGGGGGAGGCCGGGTGGCATGTAGTAGCGGTTCTGCCACCACGGCTTGATATAGCCGAAGGTTAGCTGGCTCGGCTCGTTGAAAGTGATCCACCAGTCGACCTTGTCACCGAGGATCTGAGAGACTTTTGCGGCGTAGCGGGAGAAGAGTTCTGGGAAATCTTTGCCGATCATTCCTCCGTGGTCACGTTCGAGCCACACCGGCCAGACGAAGTGGTGGAGGGTGACCATCAACTTCATCCCGTGGCTTTCGACACACTCAGCAAGCCTAAGGTAGTGGGCAAGGGCAGCCTCGTCGAACTCCCCGCATTCGGGCTCAATTCTCGCCCAGGCCGTGGAGAAGCGAAATAATTTGCAGCCGAGGGCGGCGGCGGAGGCAATGTCTTCCTCGTAGCGGTTCCAGAAATCAGTGGCGCGGCCCCTGGGGGTCAGTCCTTGGCAGCGTTCCCAAAGGTCCCAGACGTCCTCGCGGGAGGGATCATGGGCTTCGACCTGATGATCCGCATTGGCGGTGCCGAAGAGGAAATTCTCAGGAAAGCTCAAAATTTGGCGCTGCAGCGGTGAAAAGGAGCGTCTCCTGTAGGTATTTTCACTTTGGAATCGTGAGCACCTGGCCTGGGCGGATCAGATCTCCACGAATTCCGTTGGCTTTGCGGATCGCACTAACCGAGGAGCCGTGGTTACTGGCGATTCTGCCAAGGCTGTCGCCTCTTTTGACGGTGTAGCGGGTGACTTTCGGGGTCGGTTTCGGTTTTGGTTTCGGGGCGGGCTTCGCAGCAGGTTTAGGCTTCGGGGCCGAGGTGACTTTAACAATGTTCGGGGCGGGTTGGGCGATCACCGAAGCCGGCTGAGTGCGGGTGGGGCGGTCGGGCTGGGTGACCACCTCGACAATCTGAGGAGTGGGTTCGCGCTGGACGAGGACCGGGCTGGGCTGCGGCTTGCGGGTTGGTGCAGAGGGTTTGGGCCAGCGGTCCGGGGCGTCCGCCCAATCTTCGACGTAATTTCCACTGGTGTCGAAGGGGCCGGTTACGGCCGCCACCCCGGACGCGGATTGGGAGCCGCACTGCGTGAGAAGCGGTAGAACGATCAGGGATACCAGTATCCGGAAAAACATTGGCCGTATGATGCCGGAATGTTCGGATCTTGCAAACCATTGTTCCAGAGAGGATGATTTTTCCGTAATCTTTGGAGTGCGGCAGGGGAAAGCGGCACCGCGGGGGAAGTAGTGGGTGACAAGACGGGCGTGGCGCGGATATGTGCTTGGCGCGCATGTCCCTTTTTATCGAATCCCGGCAGACCCTGAAGCTGGCCTTTCCCCTGGTGATCGGCCAGGTAAGCCAGATGCTGCTCGGCGTGGCGGATACGGTGATGATCGGCAAACTGGGGGTGACGGAACTGGCGGTGCTGACGTTTGCGAACTCCCTTTTTTACGTGCCCTTCGTGTTTGGAATTGGCGTGTTGACGTCGATCTCGGTGTTCACGGCGGGAGCAAAGGGTTCCAACGATGAGGCCGCAGGCCGCGCCAGCTGTCGGCACGGCATGTATGTGGCGGTGGTGCTGGGGATCCTGCTGTTTCTGCTGATGATCGGGATATCGCTGAACTTAGGGATATTTGGCCAGCCGGAGGATGTGGAGGTGCAGACAGGGACGTACTTCCAGATCGTGATGGGGTCAATGATCCCGGGCCTTATGGCGCTGGCGTTGAAAAACCACGCGGATGCGCTGGACCGGCCGTGGCCGCCGTTCTGGATCTTTCTTGGCGGGGTTGTGCTGAACGTGTTTCTCAACTGGGTGATGATCTACGGCAATCTCGGGTTTCCAGAGTGGCGGCTGGACGGTGCGGCCTGGGCGACTCTTATTTCCCGGGTGGCGATCGTGGTGGCGATGTTCGTGTGGCTGTATCGCGGAAAGGGAATGAGGCAGTGGGTGCCTTATCACTGGTTCAAGCCGCCGGTGTTTTCCGAGATTCGGAAATTTCTCGCGATCGGAATTCCTGCGAGCATCCAGATGATCTGCGAAGTCTCCGCGTTTTCCGCAGCGGGGCTGATGATGGGGCGGTTCGGAGAGACGGCGATGGCGGCGCATCAGGTGGCGTTGATGTGCGCGGCCACTGCTTTCATGATCCCGCTGGGACTCTCGATGGCGTTGAGCGTACGGATCGGTCAGGCGTCGGGGGCGGGGCAGTTGGAGAGGCTGCGGCCTATCGCGGTCTCGGGATGGTGGATGGCTGCAGGATTCGCTTTGGCGGCGGTGCTGGTCTTTACTTTTTTCGGTGAATGGTTGGCTTCGCTTTTCATCGAGGAGGCTCCGGTGATTGAGCTGGCGGCGGCAATTCTGATGGTGGTCGGGATTTTTCAGCTGGTCGATGGACTACAGGTTGGCTCCGTGGCTATGCTGCGCGGCTTGCACGACGCGCGGATGCCGGCGCTGATTGGTTTTGTAGCCTACTGGGTCATCGGAGTGCCCACGGCGGTGCTGCTCTCGATTCGCTTTGGCTACGGCGCGGTAGGTGTCTGGGCGGGGCTTGGTATCGGGCTCGGCGTGGCCTGCGTCACCCTTGTCCCGCGGCTGTGGAAAATGACGGGGCCCAGAGCCGCCAATCGGAATCACGCGTAAGTATGACCCGCTGGCGGTTGCGGATCGCGTGGATTTCCAGATGCAGCTCGATTGTGTTTCCCTCTGCGATGATCGACAGGATCTGGAAAACCGGGGTCTTGCGGATGCGGAAGAAGCAATGGAGGGGCACATCCGGATGGCTCGCGTTCCACAGGTATTTCGCCAGCGGGAAGCCGGGAGCCTCGGCCAGGGCGCTGAGGATCTCGCGGATTTGGAAGGCGCTGTGCCTCTTCAGTAGCTTTTTAACCGAGGATTTCGCAAGCCGCGAATCCATCCAGGCGGCGAGCGGATTCTGGTGCTCTTCCTCGATTTCCTTAATCAGCTCCCGGGCGTGGAGGGCCATCAGGGCTTGGAACTCATGTCGCTCGATATCGCCGCGCTCGAAGCGGGCGGCGAGTTGCCGGGGTGTTTCCAACATCGGTGAAATATGTCCGCCTTTTCCAAAAATGAAAGCGGGCTCTTCAGAGATCCTTTGTTCTCGGGTAAACGGAATCCCGGCCGCTGAGCCTGCAGGTGAGGAGCGTGCACACAACCAGCGGCGCGTAAATATGCCAGCCCAGTAATTCTATGCCCATGATGATTGAGGCGTAGGGAGTCTTGGTGGCGGCGGCGAAAAAAGCGATCATTCCGATGCCGGCGAAGAGATCGACCGGCGCGCCGAGAAACCATGCGAGCGAATTCCCAAGCGCAGCGCCGATGAAGAACAGCGGAGTGACCTCACCACCTTTGAAGCCGGAGCAGATGGTGAGGAGCGTGAAAATCATTTTCCAAAGCCAGGCGGTGGCGGGTGCGTGGACTTCGGGAGAGAAAAAGCGGGGGAGGGTAAGAGAATGTTCATCCTCAGGCAGCACGCCAAGCCCCAGATAATCGCTGGTCCCGAGAGTCAGGAACAGGCCAACGATCATGAGTCCGCCCGCTCCGGCCCGCACTGCTTCGTGCGGAAAGTGCTGCCGGAACTTCGTGGCGGTGTAACGGGTGGCGAAAACGAAAAAACGGCTGGCGAGCGCAAAGACCGCTGCGGCGAAGGCGAGCTTGAAAACAACCGGTAGGTAGGTGGTGATCGACCGGGCAAAGTCGATACGTGGGAAAAAGGTGTGTTCGGTGCCCCATGCCATGCAGACCCAGTCGGCGGCGAGGGCGGTGAGAAGGCAGGGGATGATCTTTCTGCTGATGATCCGGTGTTTGACAAACTCCAGAGCAAACACCGCTCCCGCGAAAGGTGTTCCGAACACCGCACCGAAGCCAGCGGCAATCCCGCAAAAGAGCAGCAGGCGCATCGCCGCCTGGGTAGTGGCGACCCATTTGCCACAGAGGCTGGCTATCGCAGCGCCCATTTGCACGGCAGTTCCCTCGCGCCCTGCTGATCCGCCAAAGAGGTGGGTTACGAGAGTCGCAATCAAGATACTCGGTGCGAGGACGAAGGGCACGGGTGAGTCGTTTTTGTGTACCGCCGTTAGAATCACCGCGTTCCCGGCGTCGACGTGTCTCCCAAGCTTGCGGTAGTAGAAGCCGATCGCCACACCCGCCAGCGGCAGGAGAAAAATTAGCCATGGGTTCTGGAAACGTTGGCGCGTCACCGCATCCATTCCCCAGAGAAAAAGCGCGGAGGCCGAGCCGACGAGGGCGGCGACCACCGCGAGGGCGAGGAGCCATTTCATGACTTTTTCCAGAGGCATGCTGAGGGCGCGGAGTCTGTCACTCGTGCCGCGCTTGTGAACTTGAATCTTGGCGGACCGGAGTTTCCCCCATGAGCGAGCTGATAGACCGGGTGGTAATCGATGCGCGGGTGGCGAATTACGGCACGCGCAGCATCAAGAAGGCCTCGAAAAGTTTTCGGGCTCAGGATGGCGGTGTCGATGGTCGATCTCACCCGCTACCGCTTCGGCGCCTCTGAACGATCTTGTGCGGCAGTTGGTGAAGGAACAGACCGGCAACTACTAGGCGCCCTATACCTTTAGCGAAGCGGCGGGCGGGTATTAGACAAAGCCCGGCTGCCGCATCTCGATGGCACTGGCGGCTATCGAAGATTATTCTGGTATGAACTATACATCTGTTATTGACAGATGATCGGAAGTCCTATTTTCTCTCGCCCGCAACCAGCCACTCCGATGAAACGCACAGCCGCCTCCACCAGCCTCCACTCCCGCCCCTCCTGGGCAGGCGCAGGCTGTATGTTTGGAAGCGGGCGACTTCAATTCATCAGTCAGCCGGAACGGTCCGGAAACAGGTTGCGACACGAGAGTGTCTAGAATCCATTAGCCACGAGGATTACGCAGCCCTGCTTCCGCAACGGAACCAGGGCTTTTTATTTCTCGAAATTTCTCAGAACCTCAACGCCACTTTTCAAGATCCCCGAGCCTGCCGGATCCCTTTTCCATACTACAATTAAACTGAATGCCCGCCCCTCCTGCGGGGTCTGATCTACGTGAACTCCATCTGCTCGATAACTATAGGTATATCGAGAATAGTATCACTACGCTGATATGACAATAAGCAATCTTCATAAGAAAACCGTGCTGGTGCTGAACCGGCACTGGCTGCCTGTTTCCGCGGTCACTCCAGCGGATGCATTCTGCCACATGGTCGCAGGAACTGCGGACGCATTGCGTATTTCCGCCGAGGTGATGACGCCTCTGAAATGGTATGCATGGCGGGCTCTTCCTGCGCGTGAATCGAGCAGCATCGGAACCAAGGATGGCCGCGTGCTGATCCCGACAGTGATCGTTCTCACCTACTACGGCGGCCTTCCGATGTGCCGCCCGTCATTCGGGTTCCGCGCGCTGTGGGCGCGGGATGGCGGGCGCTGCCAGTACAGCGGACGTCAGCTCGCGATTCACGAGGCGGACATCGATCACGTCATGCCGCGCTCGCGGGGTGGCCCGAACAGTTGGGAAAATTGCGTGATTTCCGACCGTACGATCAACCGGCGGAAGGGGGCGAAGACGCCTTCCGAGGCAAGGCTCCGGCTGATCCGCAATCCCGCCGCGCCTCGTGCGGTCCCGGTGACCCACACGATCGAGAACCCCTACCAAATCGAAGACTGGAAGCACTTTGTCTTCTGAATTACTTCCCGCGATGGAGGGCAGACTCCGTGGATCTTGCATGCCGCGATCTCCGTTTCCTGTCGTTCATTCGCGGTTCTTCTCTCTGTAACCTATGAAACTGCTGACCTCACAAGATCTGATCGATGCTGGATACGAGCCCGGACCAGTCTTCCAAATCCTGCACGCGAAGATCGCGGAGCTGGAAGCGAAAGGCATCACTGATCCGAAATACGCGATGAAGCTACTGAAGCGCGATTGCGGAAAGCCCGCGATAAGACTGCAACGGCGTCCGCTGCCAATTCCTTTTTCCGAAGCGATCACCTCCGCCAACGCGGAGGAAGAGAGGAACGTGGCGAACGTGCGGAAGCAAATGCACGCGCTTTTGCGGACCCCGATCATCTCGGCGGGAGTGATCCTGCCGGACGCCTGCCCGGTGAGCCCGCAAGAGGCTGTGATTCCCGTCGGCGCGGCGGTGGTTGCGGAAAACGCGATCATTCCTTCCGCGCACTCGGCTGATATCTGCTGCTCCATGTGGGCAACTTTCTATGATGAACGTGGTAGTGTGGCGAGCGAGCTGGACGATCTGGTTTCGGTAACAAACTTCGGTCCGATCCCGCGTGGACAGGAGGAGGCGGTGCGCGACGATATTCTGGATGAGGATGTGTGGGAGAACCCGTTTTTGAAAGGGCTCAGAAACCGTGCGGGCATGCACCTGGCGGACCAAGGCGATGGCAACCACTTCGCTTACATCGGTAAGATGGATGTCACCCCCGAGTTCCTCGCGCTGCTGCGCCTGACGGGGCACACGCAGCTCGCGGAGGATCTGGCACCGAAGATCTCGCAGACCCTGCGGGTGCTCGTGACCCATCACGGTTCCCGCAGTATCGGCGCCCACCTCTACAAACGCGGTCAGACAGCTGCGGAGAAGCATACCGCCAAGGTCGCGGAAGGAATTCCGAAAGCCTCGGCCTGGCTGGATGCAAAATCGGATACCGGTGTGGACTACTGGGATGCGCTCCAATACATCTCACGCTGGACCAAGGCAAACCACCGCGCGATCCACCGCCGCTTCCTCGAAAGAATCGGCGGCACCAGCATCGCGGAGTTCGGCAACGAGCACAACTTCGTCTGGAAACGCGGCGACCACTTTTACCACGGAAAAGGTGCCACACCCGCGTGGAAGGATGATGCCGGCCGTCCCAAGCTCGGGCTGATCCCGCTGAACATGGCGGAGCCGATCCTACTTGTGCTGGGTGCTGACAACGAAGACTTTCTTTCCTTCGCTCCGCACGGGGCCGGACGTAACCTGTCGCGGACGGCGCTGATGAGGAAGTTTCCGGAGGAAAAAGATCGTGAGCGGCAGCTTGTGGAATCGACAGCGGGGATCGACCTGCGCTGGTTCTCTGGAGTGCCGGACCTGAGCGAAACTCCTGTCGCATACAAGAACGCGACGGAGGTGAGGCGTCACATCGCCGACTTCGGACTGGCGGAAGTTATCGCTGAAATCAGGCCTCTGGGCTGCATCATGGCCGGTCACATCGACCAGCCGTGGCGTAGCCGTAAGGAAATTCTCTCTCCGAAGCAACTCCGCCAGATCGAACACCGGGCGGAGCGGCGGAAGGTGAACCAAGGACTGGGAGATGGGTAAAAGTAAAGTTCGGCAGGCCTTCAAGTGGACTCTGCGAACAGGCGAGGTGACTTGGAGCTTCCGTCGTCAGGGACTCACGGCTTCGGCAGGGAAAGCGGGCGGCAGGGGCTTCTGGAGCATGGCGAGCTGGTGCTGCGGCTGAAGCTGTTGCGGGAGTTCTCACGCGTGAGCGAGCTTGGCGTCGGCGGGGGTGTCGGAAAAGTCCTCCTCCAGGAGTTTCTCCCGGCGCTCGCGGACGAGACGGACGACAAGAGCCGTCCAGCCGGTCTGGTGGGAGGCGCCCAAGCCTTCGCCGGTTTCCGCATGGAAATACTCGTGGAAAAGGATGAGGTCCTGCCAGTGCGGATCGTCTGAATAGCGCTTGGAGATCTCGCTGTGGCCGTAGCAGGGGCGGTAGCCGTCCTTGTCTTTTTTAAAGAGTGAGATGAGGCGGTCGCAGAGGTCGATGGCGATCTCGCGGAGGTTGTGCTGGACCCCGGAGCCGGTGGGATACTCGACGGTGAAGGAGTCACCGTAGAAGTAGTAGTAGCGCTCCAGGGCCTCGATCAGGATGAAGTTGGTGGGGAACCAGATCGGACCACGCCAGTTCGAGTTTCCGCCGAACATGTCGGTCGTGGCCTCGCCGGGCGTGTATTCCACCTGATGGGTCTGGCCGGCGTGCTGGAAGATGAACGGAGTGTCTTGGTGGACTTTGGAGAGGGAGCGGATGCCGAAGTTGGAGAGGAACTCCTTTGGATCCAGCATGTAGACGAGGCTCTGTCGCAGGCGCTCCTCGGAGGCGATTGCGAGCAGGACGCGGCCGGAGGATTTTTTCCCGGGAGTGCGGTTCGCATCAATGTACTTGAGCAGCTCCGGCTTATTGACGAGGAACCAGTCCATCCGCTTGCGGAAGCCTGGGAGAGCGTCGATGGTTTTTTGCTTAAGAACGGTGACGGCGCACAGTGGCAGGAGGCCGACTAGGGAGCGGATGCGCAGCGGGATGGGCGCTTCGTCATCGATGATGAGCTGGTCGTAATAGAATTGGTCCTGCACGTCCCAAAGGCCGTTTCCTCCGAGGGAGTTGATGGCGTCACAGATGCTGACGAAGTGTTCGAAAAACTTGGAGGCAATGTCTTCGTAGGCGGGCTTGGTCATGGCGAGCTCCAGTGCCATCGAGAGCATGGTCAGACAGTAGAATCCCATCCACGCGGTGCCGTCCGCCTGCTGCAGGTATCCGCCTCCGGGCAAGGCATGGGAGCGATCGAAGACCCCGATGTTATCGAGGCCGAGGAAGCCGCCGCCGAAGACGTGGCGGCCGTCAAGGTCCTTGCGGTTGACCCACCAAGTGAAGTTCAGCAGCAGTTTTTGAAAAGCGCGCTCAAGGAAGAGGATGTCACGCTCGCCTTTTTCGTCGGCGATTTTGTAAACCCGCCAAACGGACCATGCGTGCACGGGCGGGTTCACATCGGAAAAGTTCCACTCGTAGGCGGGGAGCTGGCCGTTCGGGTGCATGTACCATTCCCGTAGCAGCAGTAGAAGCTGGTGCTTGCTGAACGCGGTATCCACGGCGCAGAAGGGCAGCATGTGGAAGGCTGTATCCCAGGCGGCGAACCATGGGTACTCCCACTTGTCCGGCATCGAGAGGATGTTTTTGACATGGAAGTGGCGCCAATCGTGGTTGCGTCCGGTGAGGCGGCGGGCCGGCGGGTTGGGTATGTCCGCGTCGCCCTTTAGCCATGTGTCGACTACGTAGTAGAAGAACTGCTTTGTCCACAGCAGGCCTGCATAGCCTTGGCGGCAGATGAGACGTTCCTCGGGCGAGACTCCGCTGGGGATGATATTTCCATAGAACTCTTCGGTCTCGCGGATGCGCTCTTCGAAGGTTTCCTCGAAATGTTCCAGCGCTTCGATGCCGTTGTTTTCCTCGACCAGGTGGAGGCGGCAGCGGAGGGTGATCGTGCCACCTGCGGGGATGCGGAAGCTGTAATGAGCAGCGGCTTTGGTTCCCGTGGGTTCGGGTGAAATCGCTTTTTTCTCTCCTTGGACAACGTAGCGGTGGAAGGCGTCTTTGGTGTAGGGAGTGGTGTTGGTTCTGTCGCCGAGTGATTGATGATTGGTCTCGTTCTCGGTGAACAGCCAGGTGGGCGCAGTTTTCACCACTGATGGATCGACGTGAAAAAGGAAGTCTCCGAGTGATTCATGGGTGACGAAGAGGCGGTCTCCATCAAGCGAGATGGAAGGTTTGACGGAAGGTGCCTCAACATCAGTGCCCCAGCTCCAGGTGTTGCGGAGCCAGACGGTGGGCAGCAGGTGGATGGGGGCGGCGGACGGGCCCCTGTTGGTGATGGTGATCCGCCAGAGGATGTCCTGGGGGCTGCGTTTGGCGACTTCTTGGACAACATCGAAGTAGCGGCTTTCGTCAAACATCCCCATGTCCGCCAACTCGAGCTCTGGCCCGAGGCGACCAAGACGCTCGTTCTCGAGACGGATCTCGGTGTAGGGGTATTTTTTCTGAGGGTATTTGTATAGCGCCTTGGTGTAGGAGTGGGTGGGGGTGGAATCGAGGTAGTAGTAACACTCCTTCACATCCTCCCCGTGGTTGCCTTCGTTTCCGCCGAGGCCGAAGAGGCGCTCCTTGAGGATAGCGTCCTTGCCGTTCCATAGTGCGGGGGCGAAGCAGAGGCGGCAGCCGCGGTCGGACCATCCCTGCAGGCCATCCTCACCCCAGCGGTAGGCGCGGCGGCGTGCTTGGTCGTGCGGGAAGGCTGCCCATGAATTTCCATGATCGGAGTAGTCCTCGCGGACGGTGCCCCACTGGCGTTCTGAGAGATAGGGGCCCCAGCGTTTCCAGTTTTTGGCGCGGTCCTCTTCTTCGGTGAGTCGTAAGTTTTCTGCGGTCATTTCGGGGTGGCGGACGGGTAGATAACAGATCATTCACGAAAAGGGAGAAGGAATCGAGCGGGAGTGAAATTCACAAGGTGCTGGATATTAAGGCACAAGAAAAGCGAGACCTTGGTCCCCAGCTGGGAAGTCGCCACGATAGCCGACCAGTCAACATCAGGTTTTCTGTGAAGGAGTAGCCGGTGCCTGTGGTGACAATGAGGGCGGAATAGATCTCTGGAGCTTGGACGAACGACTGGCGCCCTCAGCGGTGCTTGATAATGCCTACCTTCCGGTGATTGAGATCAGGTTGCGGAGCAGGCGCCCGCAGGAGGCCATTTGGTTTCGAGAAAGGTTTAGCCGGAGGCACCAGTTGGTGCCGCCGTGGGTCCCCGGCGAGTTGATCCGGTCTTTTAGCGCGAAGAGGTCCGTCACCATTAGCACCGCATACTGGGAGTGGGAGTCGAGGAGCGATTTGATCAGGCGCCAGTGGATTGCGTCCGAGTAGGGAGGCCAGTCGTCTCCCTCCGCCTGTGGAATTCCGGAAAACTCGGCGAGCAGCCGCAGCGCGTGAGCTGAACTCTTTGCGACCCATTGGCCTTGCTCGGTCGGCTGCTCCCGTTGAGAAATGATGCTTCGGCGGCAGTTTTCCCATGTGGCGCAGAGGGAGTCGTGATCATGGGTGGAGTAGGACGTGAAAGATTTTTCGGGAAACGCGTCCCCCATCACCACCCGCCCGTCTTCCTGATAATCCCAATGAGGAATCCGGTAACCCGCAATCCCCAACTCGGCTAGATGCGGCCGGACATAGTCCGGCACCCATCCGAGATCCTCAGCGATGATCTCGGCATCACCCGCCGCTTCAAGAATCGCGCGCAGATGAAAATCGCCTTCTTGGAAATTAAGCGCTTTGTTTTCGGAGCTGTTATCCGGGCGATGAAACCATCGCGGCAACCGGCCCTCAGTGATCTCGGCGGCCTCTTCTTCGCTCAAGCCGAGAAACTGCGAGTTCTTCCGC
>JBGTDO010000125.1:0-5502 GCA_041748235.1 Akkermansiaceae bacterium
CGCCAGCTTTCCACGCGCTCCTCCCGCAAGACCCGCCCGCGCGGGGTTCAGATGGATGTAATCCGCCACCACCCGGAACTGGAACGGATCGGACGCCCGCTCACCAGCGACCGGAATCGACTTGTAGCGGCCTTGGAAAACGTGGCCGCGCCGCTGATACCGCCTGTTCCCACGCCTGCCCGAACGACCCGAGCAAAATCCTCATACCTGATACAAGATTCGGCTCCGGTGTCTCCGGAAGCAGATGGAAATGATTGCCCATCAGCACCCAGGCGTGGACGCGCCATCCGTGGCTCCCACAGACCCGGCCGAGCCAGCTGAGGAACAAAAGGTAATCCTCCCTTTCAATGAAGATCGCCTTGCCCCCGTCACCGCGCGCCATCACATGGTAAACCGCACCGGGGTAAACGAATCGCAAGGGCCTGGCCACAGCCTGATCATCGGCAAATCATTCTCTGGATCAAGCAAAAATGTTACCATGCGAGGACCGACCCCTTTCTGTCCCTGGATCAAGCAAAAATGTTACCATGCGAGGACCGACCCCTTTCTGTCCGACCCCTTTCTGTCCGACCCCTTTCTGTAGGACCGACCCCTTTCCCCGTTTCCCAAAAATCCTTACCTAGTGTGCGATCGCGGAACGGCTCCGTCGCCATCCTATCAGGTATCGCGATCATTGGCCCTAAATTCGCCGCGGGTTTCTGTTCAAGTCATCCACAAACTTCCAATTGGCAGCCCCTTTGACAATCGACCCTCCATCTGGGGAGAAGTGGCCGAAGAATAGCCGAAGATTAAAAATCGGCACAAAAAAAGGCGGCCATTGCTGGCCGCCAATCCTTATCCCTAAAGGAAAGTGCTCGAAAGAGGACTCGAACCTCCACAGGTTTCCCTACTAGATCCTTAGTTGGGTCGCTGACGCTTTTTCAATGATTACGGATGAGTGCGGATTGGCCCGGATGATGCGCCACAACTCTCTCATTATCAACAGATGGCGGGTTCTCATGACGCTCATGCGCCATCATCCGCTCACATTCATAGACGCGACAACTGCCGGAAAACTGCCGGAAAACTGCCGGAACATCGCCATGAGGACTTCTACTTCAGGAGCGATGTTTGATAATCGCTAGCTCCGAGCGACCCGTTTGGGATCACGACGCCGCCAACTATTCATTCCGATCTTCCTTCGGGGGGCGTCGGACACAAGGTCGCCCGAAGCGGCAGAACAAGCCTGACGCGGCAAGAAAGGCAGCCAAGGGAGAACCGCGAGAGGTCATCACAGGATCGCCTTCCAACGAAGTGGCTGACACAGCAGGGTGCTAAGGGGCCTCCAACAACTCACCATTGCCCCCTCGCGTGTTCGGAGATGAACTTCTACTGACCGCTCCACCCAGCAGGATAGTTTGCTTGATTCCGGGGAACCTGCTTTGATCCATCGGATGCGCGAACCTAAACCTTCCACGATCAAACGTCTTTTCGCTCTTTCGCGGAATCGGTGCGCCTTTCCGCAGTGCGATCTCCCGATCGTCGAGGAGTCTGGCACTGTGACGGGCATTGTGTGTCATATCAAAGCGAGAAACCCGGGCGGACCGAGGCATGACCCGAAGCAGAGCGATGAGGATCGCCATTCGTTTCGCAACCTCCTTCTCCTTTGTTCACGCCACAGCAAGGTGATCGATACCGAGCCTAGGAAGTTCACCGTAGATCTGCTCCGGGACATTAAACAGATTCACGAGAAGGATGGACACATCGAGCTTTCCAAGTCAGACGCGGCGAAGGCAGCAAACCTGATCGAGAACTATCGGTTGATCTACATCGAGTCCGGCAGCGAGGTGATTATCCACAAGGCGGACGCCATCCACGCCAAGACCGTGAATATCGGAAAAGGCAAGGGACCGACCATAGCGGCCCCTGCGGGCGCGATTGCTGGGAGCCTTATTCACAGGAACTACACCAAGCACCTGATTGATCGCTATCAGGACTTCGCTTCGAACCAGCCGGGCAGGGATTTCAAGTTCCCTGCCATTTACTCCAATTTGAAGAAGAAGTTCGGAGCCAAATGGGATCTCGTCCCGCTCGCTCGTTTCAATGAACTCGCGGATTACCTCCAGGGCAGGATCGACGGGACACGGCTTGGCCGGATCAATCACGCGAAGGGGCATCCCAACTACTCCACGTTCGAAGAGTTCAAGGCGAAGCACGGCTGAATCGGGAAGCGATTCGCCTGCGACTTCAGACGGATGGCGAACCCCGAGATCCGGGGCGATCACTTCTCGGCCAGCAGTCCGAAGTGCCATAGAGCCACGCCGCCGAGCGGTACGCTGCGGACCAATCGGAAACCCGCCTCTTCCGCCCAGCGGGCGCATAGCCGACAGCCGCTCCTTGCAGGGCATTGCCGAGCATTGATATCGTCCACCTATTAAATCGCCTCTGAGGCTAGTTCCGAAGCCTTTTTTGCCCGATTGATTCCACGGCACGAAGAATCGAATCGATTGGTTCCGAAAGATGCTTGGGTGCAACACGACAGCGACGCGCCAACTCCCCTTCCGGGAAATGCTCTTTCTCCCAAAACGGGTCCTCGCGAAATTGATTGTAGTCCCCGCGCTCCAACTTGTAGCCAACCAGCCCTGGACAGTCCGAATTCAGCACCTTCGCCATCGCCAAATGAAAAATCCGGTTCCGTGGTTTCAAAGCGGATGGCCGCCCCATCGTTACCCTCAGGTATTCCCTGTCACTGTAGGAACGCCAGTCGTGACCAGCTATCGAGCCTTCGTTTTCGAACTGCGCCCTGACCTGTGCGTCATCCGACCATCGGCATCTATGCAAGTCGACCTCGGCTTTGAGGCCAAGGAACCCGCGGAGCTGGGTCAAATACTTTAGGATCCTATCAGTTCGTTTTATGGACGCAAAGATCACAAACTGATGGAGTTCGTCGATTCGAAGCGTGGCGGGGAGCTTGAGATACGCGGGATACAGGGAAGTGTGCAGGTAGAAGTAATTTCGACGTCGACCATCCTCGGAGGTGGCTGTCGTCTCGATCAGTTGGCGTAGAAGCGCCTCCCCCGCGGGTTCGTTCGCGGGCAGATTCTCCAGGTCCAGAGAAATCAGCGGAAAGCCGAGGCACTTGCACAAAAGACACTTCGCGCTCTCGAACTCGTGCGTGTCCTCTAGTTCGATTGCCCCGAGGAGAATACGTGAATTGGGCAGCTTCGGACCAAGCAAGGCGATATCGAATCGGTAGCTTTTACCAAACGGCGTTTTGACCTCATACTCCGTCTCAACTTCTTCCACGCCTTCCATCAAGTCTCCTACCAAGGGGAAGTCGGAGAGTTCGCCGCCAGGGATCGCCCAAGGCAGCTTGAAGCCCGTTTTCTTCCGCAGTTCCATCGCCAGCGCATCCCGGGCATGATTGTGAGCCTGTGAACGGGACTTCTGGAGCTGGATATTACCGAACTGCTGGACTACCTGGCCTTTCAAGTCCAGTTCGTGAGAAGTCTCCGGCAACTGCCGGAAGTGCGAAATCCGGGTCCTCCGGTTTCCTTCCCAGGTGGGCCGAACCCAAGTGACAATGCCTGACATGTCCGGAGCACAAAAGGGACCTAACCGTCTGGCGTCCTGTCGGCTCTTTATGACGCCTGCGTCGACTTCATCACAAAAAAGCCCTTTCCAACTGTATAGTCGAAGTGCCTTGTTCATTCTCCTGCCATCAGCCAACAGGAACCCGAACACCGTTTCCAGCACAAAGAACGTGCTCGCACGGCTCAAGATATGGCGAAAAGAGCAATCAAAGGGGGGCAAAGGCAGTTGACTCCCGAGCCGCTCCGCTTGAAACTTTCTCTACCGAATGGGTCCGAAGCGTGCCGACGAGGTGCCTGCCAAGCTTATAGGAGCGGAGAGATCGTGGTAACGATGGTGCAAGACAAACCCGATAGTGGTTGCCGGCGATTACGGCGTGAACGGTGGTTAAGGTCGCGTAGTTGCAGTTTTAGTTCGCGAGCCCGTTCCGGGCTGTACTCGAGAAGGATGACCTCTGTGATCGTTCGAAAACACCTCGCCCTTTAGGCTCGGATTCGGCCCGTAGGAACTTAGTTACAGCGGTTCGACTACCTCCCTCAGTGGCTGGAAAATCATACTTAAGATTCGGCACCGCATCGGGAGCGGGACCACCCAAGCTGATAGGACTGCGAATGAACGCCAATGAGTGCGGAAAAGCTGTCGCAACAGATTTATCTTTAATTATATACATTATTGATGTCGCTGAAACGCCAGCATCCCCTTTCTCCAATAGACGCGACAACTGCCGGAAAACGGGCGGAAGGACCTCTAAGAAAATCATACTCCAAAAGCGATGCTCGCTACTGGCTCGTCACGGGGCGGCTCTTCAGGGACCACGGCGTTGCCGACTATTCATGCCGTTTCTCCTTCAAGGGGCGTCGGGTCCAGATTTGCTTGAAGAGCCCGAACCAGCGCGAGGCGGCCAAAAAGGCGGCTGAGCTCTATGGCAAAATAGTCAGCGAAGGGTGGGAAGTCGGGCTTGCCGACTACCGTCCCGAAGAAAATCCTAACAAACTATCCTGCTCTACCGTCGGCGAACTAATTGAGGCCGCTGCCCGGCTTTCTTCGGTTCGCCCCCAGACCCTCAAGGTCTACGCGCAGGCGTTTCGGTGTCTCGTGGCGGAGGTTCATCAGATTACTTCCGACAACAAGAACGACTTCGGTAAGGGAGGAACCGAAGCGTGGCGGCAGAAAGTGGACGCCGTCAAACTCGATTCCTTCACTGCAGCCGACATCGTGGCTTGGAAAAATGAGCGGATCCGCTCCAAGGGAGGAGACCCGCTTTCCAAGAAGCGGGCGACAACAACGGCAAATTCCATCATCCGCAACGCGAGAGGCCTCTTTGGTAGAAAGATATTGCCGTTTATCGGCCAGATGATCACTCTACCCGATCCCCTCCCCTTCGAGGGTGTATCGTTGGAGAAATCCGGGTCCGCCCGCTACATCTCCAGAATCGATCCTTTCGCCATTCTGACGACGGCAAAACAGGAACTCGCTGACTCTGAGCCGGAAGCCTTCAAAATCCTCATACTCGCTCTTGTCTGCGGACTGAGACGCGGCGAGATCGACAACCTGCTCTGGAGAGCCTTCGATTTTGGAAATTCCGCCTTAAAAATCGAGACCTCTGAATATCACCAATTAAAGAGTGATGACAGCGCGGGAGTGATCGATCTGGACTTCGAAACTAAATCCCTCTTCCAAGGGTATCGCAGCAAGGATCCAAGCGGACTATTCGTGATTAATAGCCCTGTCGACCCCAAACAAGTAGGAATCGGGAAAGGTCCACGCTACCGGTGCAATAGCGAGTTTTCCGTCTTGATCAAGTGGTTGAAGCAGCAAGGAGTGACCACCCAGAAGCCCATCCATACTCTCAGGAAGGAAATCGGAAGCATCATCGCCTCGGAGCATGGAATCTTCGCGGCCAGCCGCTACCTTCGTCATTCGGACATTCAA
>JBGTDO010000126.1:0-54295 GCA_041748235.1 Akkermansiaceae bacterium
GAATTGAAGTTGGGAACTGAGACCTACTCCTGGCGTTACCACCGCATCGATGAGAATCTGGAGCCACAACCTCTGAACATCCCAGACCACCCACCGACATTACACCAATGCCAGCAGATCGTTCTCCAAGGGCAGCCCGCTAAGGTCCCACAGGTGGACCGGTCCGATTCCTCACTTATAAGCTACCTGAAGGCCGATCACCCTCCGTGGCTCGAATCGATCGTCTCCAACCAGATCGAGCACTGGCGGAAAAAGAACTTCGAGAAGTTTCTCCGGCTGGCACCCGGTCGGGCGATCGCTCCTGTGATTAAGCGCTGCGTCGTCTCCCACCCGTTTCTAGCCTTGGCCCATCTGGGCCCCCGGCTGTCGAAGACTCAGGTTGGCTACTGCGTCCGACGGAGCCTGAAAGGCGGCGTGATGTATGCGTTCGCCGAGCTCACCCCAGCCGAGCGCAGGACCGCGGCGGACCGCTACCCGGACGAAATGATCCGCCACGCTACCGAGAAGCTCACCGCCCAAGAGCTCCGGCACTGCGCTCACATCGACCCGTTCGGCGCGCTTTCCAACCGGCGGAAGCTGTCAGGCAGGCGGCGAGCCCTATTGCTCGCGCACGGTTACCCCTACGCCTTCGTTAGCGCCTCGCTCGACCCGCTCCCCGCTCTGCGGATCGAGGTGCTGGGATCTCTGTCAAAATACCCGGAAATCTGGATCGACGTCCACCGGGGAAACTTCGGCGAGATCAAACAGGGGCTGCGTGAGGCGCTAGATCTAGAAGTTCCTGCTTCCCTGTTTCTCGATTTGCTCAAGCGGCTTCAGGATCCGCATCGTAATCGCCTTGCCCGATTTCTCGGAGGGACAATATAATGTCGCCGCCACTCCAAACTGAAGAAGATTGAGAATGGGTTCCATACCCTTACCCGCAGTGACTTTACCAGATCTCGTGGAGCGGTTCCATTTAATCTATACCGACGACGCCGGTTATCCGATCTGAAGGTCGGCCTGATTGTATCCCCTTGCGTACTGACTTTGCCCAGCTGAGAAATACCTTTTTCACGCCCTCGGACTCCATCACACCATCCTCCTGCCACTTCTTCAGTTTCTTCCCTGCTCGGTCGGCAATGATTTTTTCAGAAATGTCCGGCACCGGCTCAGAGCATGCGAATCGTAAGTTGTCACCTTTCCGGCTAGAAATCGTTGCCTCCAGCTCTTGCCGCTCCAAATAGAGCAAGAAGGATATCAAGACGCTCAGCCTCTCCTCATTCCCCACCGAGGGCAGGAGCTTGTCGAGAACGTCACTCAGCGGTTCCGTTTCATGCCATGCCCTAAAAGTAGGAGCGGGCGACGAAGGTTTTCTAGCCGCTTCGACCAGTTGACGAGCCCTCTGGACACGTTCTTCCGCGGTGCCTTCCGTGAACTGAGCCGCCACCGTGGCGATTTCCTGCGAATCTGACAGCGGCGGAGTCGCTGTCGGAGTGCGCCGATCGGCACCCATCACGGGAAGCTTCTCAATAGCCTTTCGCAGCGTTTCCACGTCCGTATGACTGTAAAGACGGTGCGATTCTCGAGTGCTATGCCCGGTGAGCGCCATCCGATCCTCCTCGGAGACTCCGGCATTTCGGAGCCAGCTGCTGAAAGTGTGCCGGAAACTGTGGAACCCGCGCTCATGCACAACACGCCCCTTGCCTTTTTGTTCCCCAACCAGCCGCTCCTTTGACGGTTTCCCACGGGAGACGCCTGCACTAGCCATAACCATCTTCGTGAAGGTGTCCGACAGCCCGGTAGAACCCTCGACTGGCTTCTGGGAAAGCGTTGGCAGAATGTGGAAATCGGTTTCTAGGCGCCGTTTCGACTCCGTCCTCAGGAACTCCAGTAGGTTCTCCTGAAGCGGAATCCGGACCTCCCGATTCCGACGCCTGGTCTTTGCAGGGATCAACGTGATACTTCCATCTTCAAGGTCCACCTTGTCCCAAGGAAGTGTGGCTGCGTCGCTTAGGCGAAGGCCGGTGAACGCCGCGATGAGTATTAGGCCCTGCCACTCACGAGTGGGAGCCGCCTTGATCATGGCTTTCACCTCCTCCATCTGGAATGGCTTGCGACTAGTGCTGTCGTCCGAATCGAGTTCCGCAATGATCGAGCTCCAGGGATTGATTGTGGTCACTCCTTCAAGTATCGCCGCCCGGAACAACATCCCCAGGTCCTTCAGATAGTATTTCACGGTCTTGCCAGCCAGACCGGAGTCTTCGAGACTCTCCTTCCAATTTCTGACGACCGGGAGGGTAACGGACTCCAGAGGCTTCTTTCGCCCATCCTTTGGGAGCCAATTCAGGAAGACGTTGATGTGGGCGCGATACCTCTTGATCGTTGCGTCATCGCCTCCCTTTTCGCGGCCCCGGGATTTCCTTCGAAGCCATTCCTCACTCCAGGATTCGAGGGAGTGTTTCACCAGCTTCTCGCCCAGCATAAGCCCCGTGATCGTCCCAATGTGCCTGTTTGCTGATGGGATCGTAAAATTTCCCTGATTGATCTCAACTTTCAGCTGATCGAGAACCAGATTCGCCTCCTGAAGTTCGATGCTTCCCGTACTTAGGACCTTGCGGGCCGCAAGCTCCATCTCAGCAGCTGCAACACGCGCCTCGGTGACGTTATTTTTCCCCGTCGAACGTCGGATTTTGCGGTTCTCGCCGCTGATAGGATCTCTAACATAGTACTGGCACTGCCATGTCTTTGATCCGGATCGCTTATAAATAGATGACATGGGAGGTTTTCGACTGTGTCCTAAAGTGTGTCCCTTATCGCCGACATTGGCAAGATTTCATTTCCATAACCCCTTGAAAACCAGTGGAGGAAATTATCTCGAATAGCAGGGTTGGAATCGCAGGTACGAACCCTGCAGCACGCACCATTTTTCGATCCCTTCATCCATCTCTGATCAGGTGAGAACATTTTTCGGGCGGGCGACGGGTCAGTTGCGGCGGCTGCGAAACAATGCAGCCACACCGACCATATAGCTGCAGCACCGCTCCATCCCCATTGATCGTGGTTCCTGCGGTCAGCGGTATCCCTCAAAATCTTAAGTAAAACCAGACCCAGTCAGCTCCGGCGGGGAAAGATACGACTTCTCGTAGGCGATCAGCCAAGTGTTGATCGCCGCAGCAGTCCTGAGGCCTTCAGCGGCTGCCATGATCGCCATCTGGATTCCTTTTGTGGCGTTGCCCGCAGCGAAAAGGCCTTCGATCTGGGTCCGGCCATCGGGGTCGCAACCCACGCAATTGTGATCGAGCTGACAGCCAATCTCTCGCGCCAGCGTCGAGTGCTGCGCTTGTGCCGGGGAAAAGAACAAGGACTCACGACGGATCACCGAGCCATCCTCGATCCTGACCTCCGAGAGTATTTTCCCCTCCCCCGCCAGGCCGGAAATTTTCCCCTCCACGATCCGCACGTTCTTTTTCTCCACCCATGCGATCTCTGAGCTTATGGTGGGATTGTTGGTGAACAGGATGATATCGGAGCTCCACTGCAGGAGTTCCTCAGCCAGCTCCGCTGCCACGCGGTCATTGCCGATCACGCCAATCTTTTTCCCCCGATTTTCCCACCCGTCGCAGTAAGGACAGTGATGAACAGAAACCCCGTAGAAATCGCGGATACCCGGCACGTCCGGCAACTCGTCCGAGAGACCGGCAGCGATCAGCACCGACTTCGCATTCCATTCGTTTTCCTCCACATCTCTTACGATGAATCCGGCGCTGCCACGGATGATGCACTCGACCTTGGTGTTTTTGAGTGTGACGGAGGGGTAGGTTTCCAGTTGCTTGCGGCATTTTTCGAGAAACTCGGCGAGCGGGATCCCATCGTGGCCGAGAAAACCATGCATCGCGGGGGAACTTTCATTGCGGGGATGCCCGGCATCGCACACCAAGACCTTACGCATGCACCTCCCCAGGAACAATGCCGCACTCAGGCCCGAGGGACCGCCCCCCACGATTAAGACATCGACCAGATCTTTTCCGCCATCTGCGAAGGATTGGCTGCCGTGTTTCATAGAGGAGGAAAGTCGTTGGAGGTGATTTTTCAGCCAAGCTGCTGATAGGGTTCCGGATCCGCAGCAGGGATGGAAATCCCGGTCCCGGCACTCAGAATGTCCCGGATCTGGCGGGCATGCCCCTCAAGTTCGGCGATTGTATCGGTGAGGGACGGTGCGGACGGACGGTTTTTCGCGGCCATGGTTGTAAGCAGGACCTTCCGCTCCTCGAACATCCGCAAGGCGGTCCACAGGGTTTTTTCAATCTCAGCCGACTGGGCGGTAAAAAGCGCCAGCCCGCTGTAGGCGTGACCGGTATGACAGCGGTACCGGTCCGGCTGCTCCTCATCGTTCTGCCAGAGAGCGCCCCCGCAATCCGGGCAAGAAACAGGACTGCGACGACCCCAGGAGTCGACGTCAGGAACGCCACCCATCGCACGAAACGCGATTTCCACCTCCACCGCCACCTCGGGCGGAACGGGCTGGTCAGGGCGGGGAGGCTCGGCGACCAGTTTCTCAACGAGTTCCCCCATTTTCGCCAAAGGGACGCAGTGGTCGGGTGAGACGTGAATCAAAGCGTTCTGCGGCATGTCTGGATAAGCCGCGTCCTTCGGATCCTGCACAACAGTCGCACCGCCGCACAGCTTGATGGACCGCAAGCCATCGCTACCATCGCTGAGGTAGCCGGTGAGAAGCACACCGATCGCCTGCCCCGCGCCGCCACCGCCGCAGAGCGAAAAAGCCCATCGATCGAGGGTCGCCAGCGATTTTCCTTCGGGCCCCTCGTCAGAACGAGCTTATTGCCCCTGACGAGCAAATGCCGGTCTGCCGGAGCCAGATATACGCAGCCTTTCTGCAGAGTCATGCCATCCTCAGCCACCTTGCAGTCCATCTGGAGATAACGGTTCATCATCTCCGCCTGAAACTGCCCCCCGTCCGGTGAAAGATGCCTCACTACGACTATTGATGCATTGATGGAAGGCGGGAGGTCCGCCAGGAGCAGCCGGAGCGCTTCAGCACCACCCGCTGAAGTCCCTATCAGGACCAACTTGGGCGGAATAATAACGTCCTGAGAGGGATATTTGACCATGCCACCACCCTAGCACCAATCACATTTTCTGCCATTGGTAAGACAAGGCACGGTGCGAGCCCCGCAGCCACCCGGATCATCCTTTGGTTCTGCGTTTCACCAAGGCCAGCATTTCCGCCACCTCATCCACGCGCAAGAGCTTCGCCATCGAAAAATACGCTCCCCCTGCGACGGCCATCACGGCTCCGAGGTAGAGAGCCTTCCTAACAAGAAGCATGTCATCCAGATCGGCAAAAAGGTATCGGTTCGCGGCGAAGCACACTGCACCCATCACCGCCGCCGCCGTGCCGATCTTCACGAAGGCGACCATCAGATCTTTGGTGCCGATGTCACCGGCGAAGCGCCTCATGGCCAGATAGAGAAAAATGAAATTCATGCTCGCGACGATGGATGTGGTAAGAGCCAGCGACTCGTGACCCCAGCGGAACACAAAAACAAACAGGTAGTTGCAGCCGAAGTTCACGCCCAATGCCATCAAGCTGGCGATCATGGGCAGCCAGCGTTTCTCAATCGCGTAGAAGGCAGGTTGAAGAACTTTCAGCCCTGCGTAAAACAGCAGCCCATAGCCGTAGGCCTGCAGCGCCGCCGCCGTCGCCAAGCGGTCCAGCGGATCGAACTCACCGCGCTCGTAAAGCAGGCTGATGATCGGCCCTGCCAGAACCACCAGGCCGACCGTCGCGGGAAAAACCAAGAACATGACAAGCTTCAGGCCCTTCGCTAGGGTCGGACGGAAATCGTCCCCGATGCCCCCAATCGCAGCACGGGAAAGCGCGGGAAGCGTCACCGTCGCCACCGCCACGCCGAAGACCCCGATCGGCAGCTGCATGAGCCGGAAGGCATAGTTCAGCCAGCTCACCGCTCCCTCCCCCACTCCGTAGGCGAACATCGCGTTGACCACCACATTCACCTGCGTCACCGACGCCGCGATCACCGCAGGAACCATCAGTTTCAGGATTTGGCGTACCCCTGGGTCGTTCCATTTAAAATTCGCAGCAAAGCGATAGCCGACGCTCCTCAAGGCCGGGAACTGGCAAACCAGCTGCGCAAAGCCACCAATCACCACTCCCCAGGCGAAGCCAACGAGACTTCGCGGCCCCCACTCCGGGTCCATCCAGTAGCCGATCGCCGCGCCACCTGCCATGGATCCGATATTAAAAAAGCAAGAAGCCAGCGCTGGCATCCCGAAGATGTTTCTCGCGTTCAGCATCCCCATAACCAGAGCGGAAAGCGATACCAGCGCGATGAAGGGATACATGATCCGCACCATCTCCACAATCAGTAGAATCTCCTCTATATTGTATTCCCTTTCGGTGGTGCCGCTGCGCGAGAGCAAGGTCAGCAGCTCTACAATCCACGGCGCGAGAAATATACCCAGCAGGGTCACAAAACTCATGAAAATTGCTGCCAGCGTCATCACGCGGTTCGCCAGCACCCACGCGTTTTCCGGCCCATCGGACTTCACCTTCTTCGAAAACGTCGTGACGAAGGCCTGGGACAGCGCGCCCTCGGCGAAAAGATCGCGCAACAGGTTCGGCACCTTGAAGGCCAGGTAAAAACAATCCATCCACCGGCTCCCGCCGAACAAACCCGCGAACATGATTTCCCGACCCAAGCCCAGCACCCGGCTCAGCATCACCGCCGCACTTACCCTCCATGTAGCCTTCGCAGACATCCGCGCTGTTCATCTACCACGAAGAATGCGTTTGCAACTCCTTTGCACGTCCCCACCACCAGGCGAAACCGCACTCGCAAAGTCTTTTCGACCTGCGATCATTTCTGACATGAAATTCCTTTTCCTATCTGTCTCGCTCCTCATCTGTCCCGCGTTCTCCTCGCAATTGTCTCTCAGGGCTGTAAAACAGCCACTCTATCTTCACGGCAGCGATACGAACGCCATCATCGAGATCACCGACGTTCCCATCGTCAGCTATTACGCCGATCCCGAGTGGCGTTTCAGCGCTATCTCGAAACCTTTTATACCGGCCAGCGACGGAAGTTGGAAAACTCCTCACGACATAAATCTAGCCTCGCTCTACTCCATCAAGGTTCTGGGAGCCTATGCCGCGAACAACCGGGACATCGAAGTCGTCATTGATGCCTCGGAAGCCCAGAGGCCCAAAGGTTATCCCTTCTCCATCGCCGATGTGATCGACTCCACCAGCACCTGCGTAAAGCTCATGTATCCGCCCAGGCCGGAAACGGAAGGGAGACTAGAGATAAAAATCGTACTACCACAAAATCAAGATTGAAGGAGAAGCGGCCCCGCCACTTAAGGCTCTGTTGTGAGCCGGACCCCGATAATCTCCAATAGAGCGACTCTCACTGAGCAAACCTTGTCCTTGTTGGTGCGCCTCTTCACGGATATCCACCGCCGATCGCGCCGCGCACGCGCATTTGCGGAAGTCTTTACTGCGGGAGGAACTTCGCGGGCGGCAGCTTCCTTTTCCTCGAAGCGACCCTCCAGATTGCGAACAGTGTCACGACCGCGCCGACTAACTCGTGAAACTCGAAGCGCTCGCCGAACCAGAAGAAGCCGCCGATGGCGGTGAAGATTGGCAGGGTCATCTGCAAGGACGAGCCCTGCGCGATTGAAAGACGCTGGTAGGCGCTCGTCATGATCAATTGCGCAAAAGTCACCACCACCGCCCCCAAAGCCAGTTGTCCCCAACCGGCGACCGGAAGCTCCGGGACTTTTGCAGCAAAGGGCAGCCCCATCAGGAGACTGCACGTCGCCTGGGCTCCATAGATCGTCGCCGGATGCTCGTCATTGCGAAGCTTCCGGATAATCACTACCACCCACCCCGCTGACAGTGCTCCCGCCAGCCCTAGAAGATCGTAGGCGGAGGGTGCCAGCGACATCGATTTATCGCTCAGAAAAATCACCAGCCCCGCGAGGGCCACGCCCAGCCACCACCGCGTCGCCACCCGCACTTTTTCCTTCAACCAGAAGGAAGCGATGACCGTGGCAAACATGGGGTAGGTCAGATTGATCACGATTGCCCGCCCCGCCCCCAGCTCCACGATAGTAATATAAAAAGTGATAATCCCGAAGCCGCCAATCAGCCCGCGCATCACCAGCAAGCGGTTGGTGAACATCCGTTTCGGTGAAAATCCACGCCCGCCACTGTAGAACACCAGCAGCAGGGTGATCCCCACCGCGCCCCTAAATAAAGTTGCCAGCCAGCCGTCCGCGCCCGGAGCCGCCAGCGAAGCGGCGCGAATCAGCAACGTGTTACCAGCGAAGAGAATTGCTGAAGCGATCATCCAGAACGCTCCTTTCAGATCCAGACTCTCTTCCTCGCTCTCCATGCCCGCTCAATCGACTCCCTCCCGTGCGGAATGGAAAGCGGAAACTCCCGGCGGAGAGAGGAACCGCAAATGAACACGAATGGGCGCTAATCTTGGATTGCTATAAGAGAAGGCTTCTTCGGAAAAACAGGAACCAGTAGCGTCAAACCGTGGTATCTCCAGCCAATTTTATTCGCGTTCCTTCGCGTTTATTCGCGGTCAAGTCTTCCGCAGAATAACAGATCCTCCCGAGAGAAACGCGAATGAACACGAATGGACGCAAATCTCGGGTTGCTATATAAGAGATGGCTTCTCTGAAAATACGAGAACCAGTAGCTTCAATCCATGAATCCATGACGTCACCAGCTACACTCTCCATTCGCGCGTATTCGCGTACGTTCGCGGTTGGCTCTTTATTCAGCAAGCCCCTCGACGATTGTCGCGACGTTCGATCGGATCATCTCCTCATAGCTGGTGACACCGGTGCCATCAGCGATCAGGGTTCCGCCCAGCTTCGCACCCGTTTCTTCCGTGAGAGTTTTCAGAGTGCGTGGATTAGACTCCCGTTCGGGAAAAATCGCAGCAATCCGTTCTTTGCGCAGTGTCGCGATCAGCCCCGCCAGCTCGGCGGCATCCGGCATTTGCTCGCGGTTCACGCCCTGCACCGAGTAAGATTTGAAACCGTAAGCTTCGCAAAAATACTCGAAGGCCGCGTGGGCCGTCGCAAGCTTGCGCCGCTCCTTCGGAATCTTTACCACCTCGCGCTTCACCCATTTTTCCAGCTCGTCAAGTTTGGTGCGGTAGGCTCGCGCGTTCTGCTCATACGCATCCTTGTTGGCCGGATCCGCCTTTCCCAATTCGTCGGCGACGACGCCAGCGGCTCGGCGGAAAAGATCCACCGAGTGCCACCAATGCGGATCAAGCTCATGCTCGTGACCATGGTCATGATCGTGGCCTTCGTGCTCGCAGCTTCCTTGAAGCGCCGGCAGCGAACTGCCGACTTCCACAATCCGGGCTCGTCCACCGAGGATGCCTTCGAGTTTCGGTAGATAGCCTTCGAGCCCCATTCCCGATACAAAATAGATCCCAGCGTCCTGAGCCACCCGCAGATCGGCAGCCTTGGGCTCAAAGCTGTGGGGATCGCCATTGGCACCGATCAGATCCACGACCTCAACTTTCTCTCCACCAACCTGCCGCAATAGATCTCCGATCAACGGATGAAGGGAAGCGACTTTTATCTCTGCCGCGGCACAGCAAGCCATCATGCCCAGGAATACAGCTGGTATCACGCTCCGTTTCGTCATCAGGGGAAAATGGCCGAAGTTTCCGTTAACGCAAGTATTTTGCGCTAGACGAAGCCTGGATTGAAAGGATTCGATACGCGCTCTTCCGCGAGCGAGGTCGCAGGACCGTGGCCCGGAAGAATCACGCAATCGTCCCCGACGCTGCGAACCGCCTCGCGGATCGTCTCGAACGCCAGCTTGTAATCGCGGTTGGAGTGACACCTGCCAATCGAGCCCGCAAAGATCGAGTCGCCCGTGACCAAGACCTGTTTTTCTAGTCCTTCGACAAGGTAGCCGGTCGTCGGAGTTTTGTGACCGGAAAGATCTATCGGCCGGAGACAGAGGCCGCCGAAAACAAGTTCGTGTTGAGTCAGCGCTTCTTTCTCAGAAATCAGCCTCACCCCGGCGTCCACCAATGCCCGCACGCCACCCACATGATCCACGTGGTCGTGGGTGATCAGGACGGCAGCAAGAGTCCTCGGCTGCACCTGATCCAAAATGTCGCGCTTTCCCCAGCCGGTGTCGAAAAGCAGCCGCACTCCATCCTTTTCCACCAGCCACGAGTTTACCGTCCATTGCCGGAACGGGAGCTCAAATCGGGTGATACCGCAAAGCTCCAACGGTTTCGGAAAATAATTTGGCAGTCCGACCAATGCCTCCGCATCGAGCTGGAGATGTGGCGCGATTTTCCGCACCACCTCCTCATCCATATCCCCGTGTAGCAGGCCTTCGATCTCACAGCGCTCGACGCCCGCAGCTTTAGCAAGGCCGGACGAGCCCATCTCCTGACCAGCCAGTGCCTTGGCAAGAACATCGGAAAACTCATCCTCAAGGCTCATCGCATCCGGTAGTAGCCGTCCGGATTGTAGAGGAAAAACACGTCCTTCGGATTCAGCCGCGGCAGGTAGGAAAACATTTTGCCATCGGTGTCCACCTGCTCAGCGAGCGCGGTCTTGCTCTCCTTGGCTTTGTCCTCCACATCTGGATTCAAGGTCACGGAGCTTTCCACAATACCGTCGACGATGTGGTTCACCCACTTCAGCTCCTTCGCCCGGTCGCCGAACTCGCTCCAATCACCACTGGTCGAGTGGGCATACATCTCTTCGATAAACTTCGCCGTGGTGACCCCCATCTTCTCGGCGACCGGCGCGGCCAGGCGCTCCCACCAGCGCTGGCTTTCCTCATAGAATTCCTTTTGCTGCGTGAGATTCAACCGCGCCAAGGCCAGTTGGGAACTGATCTGGTGGTGCAGGATGATCGCGTTCGGATAGGCATAGCTCTCCTCGGCAAGAGTGGTCAGGCAGGCGGCCATCGAGGCGGCGAAACTTTTCACCACCACGTGCACAGGAGCGTCGCTTGCCTCCATGGCTTTAAGAATACGGTAGCCGGCCATGACCGATCCACCGGGGCAGTCATCGATCACGATGAAGATCGGTAGCTCCCGGTCCCGGTTGTTCCAGTAGTCGATGCGGTTGGTGACAAAGTCAGCCGTATCACGGACGATCATCCCGTTCAAAGGGATGCGACGATCCGACACCACCAGCACACCGTCTTCGCGGAGCGGATTCTTCAGGTAGACGGGATCCGCGTCCGCATAAGATGCGCGCTTCTCCCGGGTTTGGATCGCATCGATCTCGTTCTGAAGGCGGGCCAGCTCAAGAGAGGCCTCGGTTTGCACGGTTTTGAGCTCCGCCGCGAGCTTCTCAGAGCGCACCCGGGCGAGTTCCGCCCCCCGGTTCAGTTCGGCAAGTTCCATGCTCGTTTTCGCGACCGCGTCTTTAACAGCCTCCTGACGTTGCGCGGCCTCAAGTGCCAGGCGCTCCGTGATCAGCTCACGCTCGAGCTTGAGCTGGGCGATCTCAGCGCGCAGGCTGTTGGTCGACTCAGGGAGTTTTTCGGCCTCCAATTTGTTCTGAGTCTCCGCACCGGTCACATCATAAGCAGGTGCCGACTCGACAGTAGCTTCGGCTTTGAACTCGGGAGCCGGAGTGATTTTCAGAGAGGTCAACTGAACCTCTTGCGCCTGCAGAACGGTGAGGCTGACCGAGAACATAAGAAGCGCGGTGCGATTCATCATGGCCCTTATACAGCTCTAAGCGTGCCGCTTTTTCAAGCGAAGACCCATAAAAATTACAAATGCTGTGAATATAAGGAAAAGCGTGGCAGCGATGGCGAAAAATTTCCCCAAACGAACGCTTGCAAAATCAATCTCCTCCTTCGTCACAGCGTCTTGGGCGACTTCTCCGGCGTTTTTCTCGAAACGGACCTGTCCATCTTCGAGCTTCACTGCGGTGATTCCGGCCATCACCGGGCCAATTCCCTCGGTCTCAAGGTAGCGCTCTGCGATCCGGTAGGGAGACATCTGCTCGATGAATTGCTGCGGAACCTTTACGCCGGGCACCACGATATCCTGTAGCAGGAGCACCACCTCCCGTTGCAGCAGTCCGGGCTTAGCGACCATGACACCGTTTAGATATCTCGGGTCGGACCCCACTAGCCCGGACTCACCTTTTTGAGCAAGCCTCGGCCTGCCGTTGAGCTGGAATGAAATCTCAAAATGAATGGCCTCTGGAGTGATTTCTCTCACCCGCAGCGTCCCACGCAACTCCTTGAACGATTCAAAAGCAGCGATCGCGAGATTCATCTCCTCCGCCGTGAGTTCTAAGGCCGCTGATTCAGCGTCCTGGACCGCCTGCCGGAAAAGTTCCAATTTCTCCGCCAGATTGTTCAATTCCGACTCCTGTTCGTCCAATGAGACGATCTCCACAGGCACCGGTTTCGCGTCGGTAAACTTCTGGATCTCATTGGATTGCCGGAACAGCACCACCACTGAAAAGCCGATCAGGAAGCCCACCACTAGCAGCACCATGATAAAGATGGCGCACCCCGCGAACGGCGAGTTCTGGCTGATTTTCCTGCTCTCCTCGGCTTCTACTGACATCAATCTTGCTTATCGGGGTTCCACTCATCCGTCCGCTTCCGCTCTTCTTCGGGAATGTCGGCGGGTGGAAAATCATCGTCTTCCCTTTCCGGCGGATCACCGGTTACCGCATCATTCGGCTGGATCCATTCCTCATCCTCCGGCATCCCATGATCCGCCTCATGCTCAAAGCCATTATACCAGCCTTCGTCGCCTTTTTCCTCCACGGTCTCTGCGAAGTGGTGTGGCGAAATGTGGTCGTCTTCCACAGGTTCTACAGTCGGATCCTCACCCGCATTCGTGAGCATCCACTCCAAGCGGCGCTGTTTGAGTTCTTCCTCCTCCCGTGCCTCGCTGGCCCGCTCCTTTTTCCGGTCGAACCACGCCAACCAGATGCAGATTTCGTAGAGAATCAGCATCGGCAGCGCCATGAGATTTAGAGTCATAATGTCCGGAGTCGGCGTGATGAGAGCGGCCGCCACGTATATGGCAACGATCGCGTAGGTCCGCGTACGGGACATGGACTCGTAGGTCAGCAGACCCAGTTTCACCAACACCATCACCACCACGGGTAGCTCGAACGACAGGCCGAACAGAAGAGTGAACTGCGTGGCGAAGGTGATGTATTCCCCGATCCGCCAATCGTTGGAGACACCCAGATCGGCACTCCACTCATAGAAAAACAGCAGCGCCCGCGGCAGCACAAAGTAGTAGGCAAACAGGACCCCGGACAGAAAAAGCCCGAAACCGATCACCATCGCCGGCCACAGGAGCTTGCGCTCCGCCTCGTGCAAGCCCGGCAGCACGAACTGCAGAATGAACAGCAGCAGCAACGGGAAAGCGAGGACGATGCCGGCAAAGAACGCCAATTTCATCGACAGCATGAAGGTTTCGGTCGGCTTGAGTGCCGACATCATCCGGATGTTGGCGCCCGAGTCCGCCGCCACCGCCGGATCCGATTCCAGCAGGGCCAGCAGTTGCAAGGTCATCGTCTCATCCTCTCCGATAGCTTTCACGAACCCCTCCCGTTTGGCTTCCGGTAAGAATTTCGCTGCCCTGAGCAAGGCCACACTGCGAGCATGGAAGGCCATGTCCGGCTTCTCCAACATTTCATAGAAAGTCGCCCGCTGCGCCTCATGGAGCCCGGAGGCCATGCTCTCGATGTCCTTCGCCTCGTTCCAGACCTCCACGCTCGGCACCTTGATCCCCGGATATTTTTTCGCATCCGGCATCGTTTCCAAGGCCTTCACCAGCAGGACGTCCTCAGCTGGGGCGCGAAGGATCTCCATCAGTTGCTCCTGAAAGGTGAAACAGATGATCATCGATACGACGAGGGTCAGCACGACCCGGGTGACCATGATCCGCAGATCCTCGAGATGATCAAGAAACGGCTTCTCATTGTCCGAATGGGCTTTTTCCCTAAGTTCGAATACTTTTTTAAGCAGATACATTCAGTGCGCCAGATTCAAGTCTCACCAGGGCCACACCGCAAGGGCAGACTCACAAGCATTTCAGAAGTGGCGTCCACACGGATGTGGACGGACGTCATCCTCGACGTGCCCCCCCCTAGACCGCCTGACACCCGCGCAGCACCAGCAGCAGGACTACGGTCCCTGCGGCGGATAGTATCAAAGAGGTGAGACAGCCGAGGCGGTTGGAAAAAAAGAAGAACATTCTATGGGGGTAAAGTTTCTAGAACTTCCCTCAAGCCACCCGCCAGTCAAACAAAAGCTCGACCTCCACTCACAGCTGCATCCCCACCAGATCTCGGTCGTCACGGGCGGATTCCAAAAAGCTCTCGTCCATGCCTATCGCAATGTCGAGGTGCGCCTTCGCCCGCTCTCCGTCGCCAAGGACCCAGAGATAACAGGCCATGTTGTAGTGGAAAACCGGCATCTCGTGCAGCACCTGCGGTCCCTTGAGTAGCAAGTTGCGAGCGTCGTCCGTCTTACCGTTCTCGTGAAGACAGAAGGCCGCGCTGAGAAAATATTCCGGCTCGTCGACCGAATGCGCGCAGAGCTCCCGCGCCGTTTCCGAAGCTTCCCTCCAGTACTCCTTCGCCATTTGGGCCGCCAGTTTAAGCTCCAGCACGCGCTTCTCCCCTTGTTCCTCCCGGGCGAGGCCTTTCAGCTCTTCCAAAGCATCCTCGGGCATCCCCAGCTCGAGCCAGCCGGATGCCGCCCTCAATACCTGTTTTGCTACCATTGGACTACTGAATAGCAGATCCCGAACCACTCCGCAACCTTCCCCTGGACATTAAATGAAGAGATTCACACCGCGGCAAATCCTCTCCAACCCGGATGCTGCCCGGCCATCCCCCAACGAGTTCTTGAACCGGGGGCCCGGAGTGACGTCATAGAACATCTCCCCGACCTGCGGAATCCGATGCGTCCCCACCAGCACCCCGCGAGCTGGGACAAGTTCTGAGGATTTCCCCGGTGTGGCAGAGGGACCAAAGAAGAGAACTCTTTCCTTGATACCCTCTGCCACAGCTCCCCAAACTCGCCCACCATGCGGAACCAGTTCTACGGCTCCTTCGATACCGAACGCCTCTCCAAAAAGTCCGACGCCGGCGACTACCGCACGCCCTTTCAAATCGACCGCGACCGCGTCCTCCACACCCCGACCTTCCGGCGCCTGCAAAACAAAACCCAGGTCTTCTGGTCCGGCGAGTACGACTTTTATCGAACCCGCCTCACCCACTCCCTTGAGGTTGCCCAAATCGGGAAATCCATCTGCGCCTGGCTCCTCCGGCAGCCCGGCTCCCTGCTCGCGGAAAATTTCCATATTGATACCGACCTGCTCGAAGCCATCTGCCTCTCCCACGATCTCGGCCACCCGCCCTTCGGCCACGCCGGTGAGCGCACGCTCAACCACCTCATGCGCGAGCACGGCGGCTTCGAGGGCAACGCCCAAACGCTGCGCCTGCTCACCGAACGCATCTTCTCCGCCAAGCGCAGCGGCATGGATCCCTCCCGCGCCTTCCTCGATGGCATCCTGAAATACAAATCCCTCTGGAGCGAACTCATCTCCGAGGGCAAGGCCCCAAAAAACCACTTCATCTACGATTCCCAAGTCTCCTACCTCCACTGGGCCATCGGTGAAATGGATTTCCCCGCAGAGTTCACACCCGGAAAATCCCGCGACTCCTTCAAATCCATCGAGTGCCAGATCATGGATTGGGCCGATGACACCGCCTACTCCCTCAACGACCTCTCCGACAGCGTCCGCGCCGGTTTCCTCCACATCGAGAAAATCGAACACTGGGCCAAGGAAAACGACATCGATTTTTCCGACAAAACCCCGCTCGGCGATCTCATCAGCGCCATCCGCAGCCGCAGGGTCGATCCCTTCGTCGGAAAGCGCATCGGAAAATACATCCAGGCCGCCCGCCTGGTCCAGGACAGCAACTTCCTCTCCGCCACCACCAACCGTTACAAATACCGCCTCGTGGTCGATGATTCCATCCGCGCCGAGTCCGAGCTCTTCAAGCGCCTCGCCTTCGAAGTCGTTTTCCTCTCCCCCCAGCTCAAGCAACTCGAGCACAAAGGCTCCCGCATGCTGCGCCTCCTCTGGGAAATTCTGGAAACCCGCTACATCAAAAACGAGTCCATCGATGGCCAGGACTTCCAACTCCTCCCCGCCGATACCGCCCGCGAACTCCAGCAAGCCCCCGACTCCTCCGCCCGCGCCCGCCTCGTCTGCGACTTCCTAGCCGGCATGACCGACGGCTACGCCGCACGCACCTACAAACGCCTTTTCTCACCGGACTTCGGATCTATCAATGATCTGTGAGTCTCTTAAACCCTAGAAAAACAATGAGACACCAACTTATAAAAAGTGGCACCGTCGGCGCCAGCCTCCTCCTGTCCTTTCTAACACCCTCGCTCCTTGCGAACGGTGGAGGCTACTACTACGGAGGTGTGGAAAACGCCGGAGACATCGCGGGCTTCGAGCCAGTCGCCACTGAAAACATCCGCATCGTCGACGAATCGCTCACCATAGGTCTTGGGGCCGATGAAGCTGATGTCGAAGTAAAATATCTTATGCGCAATGAGACGGACAAAGAGGTGACGGTCCGGTTCGGATTTCCCGTCGAGGAGTCATTCGACAATAACGAGATGAGCGGCGACCCGGACAAGAGGACGCCCGATGGCAAGACCCTTACCTACAGCAAAAACTACAGCATCACAGCAGCAGGCAAACCGGTGGAAGCGAGATGGCAGGGAGAGCTGCGCGAACAAGAGGACAAGCAGTTCACAGGAGTGGCCGGCTGGCTGATTTCAGAAATCACTTTCGCCGCCAACGAAGAAATACCGGTGCGGATTGCATTCCAAAGCAGCTATCCGGTTTCCTCGTACAGCGTCAGCGATGATCAGAGCGATGAAGCACGCCTCTTTCGCTACCGCCTCTCCACCGCCGCCTGCTGGGCCGGGACGATCGGGTCGGGCCGAATCGAAATCACCCCGAAGGGAATCAATCCCGCCCACGTGAAAGTCATCAAACCGGTCAACCGCTTCAAAAAGGAAGCTGATGCATGGGTTTGGACATTCGAAAACCTTGAGCCCACGTTGGCCGACGACATCGAGGTAGAGGCATCACCCGCCCTTCGTCTCTACGGCGGCCGGGCATCCGATGGGGAGTTTATATACGAACAGCCTGCACATCTTACGGTCGAGTATCTGGAGCAGCGCAATGAATGGTCGATGAGACACTCGAATTATGAGGTGAAAGCCAGCTCCGCTCTCGCCTCAGAAGGCGAGGACACGCACCTTCCGGAAAATGTCCGCGAGCTGTGGAACGAACAGGTTTGGACAGAGGGAGCCGAGGGTCCGGGCGCGGGCGAATGGCTGGAAATCACTCCTGCCCAAGCGAAGCCCCTGCTCTCCATCCTAATCTCCCCCGGTGACCAAAGGGGCGAAAATTTCGCCGCAAATCCGCGGCCGAAAAAGGTCCTCGTCGAACTCAACGAAGACCACAGCTTTGAAGCCGATGTCCCGGATGGAACCAGAGAGTTCACCCTTCCCATTCGTGCTTACACCAAGCCCGTCAGCAAGCTCCGCCTCACTTTTACCGAGGTCTATCCAGGCACTGAGTCCCAGAACCTGAGCGTCGGCTCAATCCGCCTCCATGTCAAAGTGTCCCGGGAGCCGAAGATCCAACCCGCGCGCTGATACAAATGCGGAGGATCATTTCGTCCCTGCTGTTGCTCGCACTGCACCTGCCGGTCGGCGCGCGTAACATCCTTCCCGTGTTTATCGCGGACAACCACGGGGAGACCTTCGGCTGGGTCTCCCGCACATTTGACTTGGACCAGCGTTTCCAGCTCGTCCTCGTCGACGCCCATACGGATGCCTCCGCCACCGAACGATCCGAGGAAATTCGCGAGCAACTGCGGCGCGTTCCCAATATGGAAGCACGGGCGAAGACGGTGGAGAAATGGAGAACTTCAGGCCGCATTCAAGCGTTTAACTGGATCGAGCCACTCATGCCCCGGCCGTTTGAAAGCGTTTGCTGGCTCGCCGCGACCGAGCTTGATCCACCCCGGCTCGCCGAACTCCACAACAAGGGACTCGATGAACTTGACGGGCGCCTGGAGGTGGAGCCGCGCGCCAGTGGCTCCTTCGCAAACAGATGGCAGACGGTAGATCTGGCAGGATTCCTTGCATGGGATCCGGGAAATCAACCACTAGTCCTCTCGATCGACCTCGATTTTTTCGTCGGCATGGCTGCTGCGGAACGCGGCGAGACATTCGAGGCAATCTGGCAGCGTGCGATGGAGTGGCCGGGACTCGCCGGAGTCGCTTTTTCCGTCTCCAGACCTTGGCTGGAAAACGAGCGGGAAGCGGATGCGCTGGTCCAACTGGCCTGCGACGCCGTCCACCGCACCCGGGGTGCCACGCTCGAGATCGACGCATCTATCGACGATCGTCCAGATGGTTCTAACAAAGCCGGAGAACATCTCACGAGCAGCAAATCAGTCCCAAGATGGGACGCCGCCACCGCTCCTGACCAACTGCGGAACCGCTTGCTCGCTTTCGGCGACCGCCTGAAAATAACGGACAGAAAACGCGATTGGGAGCAAATCCTCGGCAAGTGGAAGAACGACTCGCAGCCACTCCGGATTTCTCCCGAGGGTGGACAAGTCGATTGTGATGATGTGTGGAGGTTCGCCGCCGGTGCCCCTCCCGTTCTACGGGTCGAGGCTCCTGCTGGCGCCACAGGCCGGGTCCGCTGGTATGCACTGGAGCCCGCCCAGGCAGCATATGACCTTCTCCCGCATACGGGTCTGGGGAAATCATTTTCCAGCTCCCCAGCTCGCTGGATCTACTACAAACGCCGTAGCCTTGTCGCGACGGAAGATTTTGCCCTCGCGCCATCCTCATGGCACTCCGGCGGCCCCGGCAGCTTCCGCATAGAGGCCGAAGTCGAAATGGGAGGAGGTTGGATGGCCGCTCCGCCGGTCGAGTTGCGCCTGGCGGAGGGAAACGGCTTCAGAGCTTCCCTCTCCGAATGCTTCCACATGCCTTATGTGTTCGGCGTAGCGGGCATGAACGAAATTAGTCTCACAGGCGTGGAAACAGGCTGGGGCTCCGACTGCTCGAACATGCTCATCTATGCCTGGCGCAGGAACGGTAGACCCCTCCAATGGGGAGATCCAGGGCGGCTTCGTTCGCAGCTCGCCACCAAACAGAGCATGGCGATCCGCCGGGACGAGATCGAACGCGGGATTGCAATCGACTTCGGCAAGCATGTCGCCGCCCTGTGGGAGGATCGCGAGCCACTGGGGGAACTGGATGGCAATGATCTCGTCATCCACCACCTCGGGAACTTTCCGAAGATCATCACCTTGGCGGAGATCAGCAAGGAACGCCCCCGCTTCTCGCTCCGAGTGCCGCGGCAAGCGCGCGAACTTAGGCTCAAAGTAGCAGGCGATGTCGTGCTGGCAGGAGAGGAACGTGTGGAAATCCCTGGCATGGAAAAAGGGTCGGCCGCACTGTTCCTCGCGAACCTCGAAGGTGTGCCTTCCCTGAAAATTCCGGAACACGCTCCTCGCTACGATTTCCGATTCCCTCCCGCGCGCTTGGAGTGGCTGCGATTCAAAGGTGTGGATGTGGTTTCACTCGCTAACAATCATGCCGGTGACGCTGGAGAAAAAGGATTGGTCGCGGGACTCAAAGCCCTTCACGCTATCGGCCTGGCAGCCGTCGGAGCCGGACGCAACGCGGTCGAAGCCTGCCAGCCATGGCGGACGGAGCAAAACGGCGTTCGCGTGGCGATCTTCGGAATTTGCCTCGTTGACTCCATGGTGGCCGGAGATAACCAGGCAGGGGTCGCCAAGCTACCGGAACACTCCGCGTTACTCGAAGGTGAAATTCTGCGGGCAAAGCTTGCTGGCGAGCAAGTAATCATCATGAGCCACGGCGGCAGTGAATACCGTTTGGAGGCGACCGACAGTCAACGCGCATGGGCGAAATGGCTCGTGGCGCGCGGCGCGAATCTGATCGTCGGTGCTCATCCTCACGTTATCCAGCGGTCGGAAACCTACGGCGGCGCGATCATAGTCCACTCGCTGGGAAACGCCGTCTATCCGAAGCACCTCAAAGGCTTGGACTCAGGGCATGTTCGGGAGTTTATCCTCAGAAACGACGGCTCTGTCAGCGAGTCCAACCTGTCTGCTACTCCTCTGGAAAAATCCGACGAAAAGTAGCCTCACTAGGGCTCGAACCTAGAATAACGGAATCAAAATCCGGGGTGTTACCATTACACTATGAGGCTTTTTCCGAAGCTCCCGCTGCGGGCGCGGGAAGATACCCGACGCACGCGGACTTTGGCAACAGGGAAATTTCCGTCTCTCAAAATTTCTTCCGATCTGGGGGGTGTCGGAACCGTCACGCACCACTTGATCGAAGGTGACAGATTCGTCACACAAATCTGATACACCCCGGCGGAGTATGATTCAAATTCCGCCGCGTGTCGAAAACGGACACCAACCACCATGACTAACCGAACCACTATCCTAGCCGCCGTCGCCCTCGGAACCCTTGGCCTCAACGCCTTCGCCGGCCCCGTCAGCGTCGAACCTGCTCCCGCTTCTGTACAGTCTTCTTCGGGCGACTGGTGCACGACATTGAAATCAATCGGCAAAATTTACGAGAACGAAGAGAACCCTTACTTCCAATCGTTCACCCTCGCCGGACGCCTCCATTATCAGGCAAGCTACATTGATGGCAACGACGCTCTCGGAAACGATTTCCACAACTCCTTCGATGAATACCGTCGCGCCCGCCTCGGGTTTGAAGCCCAGTTCCTGCAATACTTCACCCTAGAGACGGTCGTCAATCTCGTGTCCGACAACCGCTTCCGCAATCGCGAGCTCGATTGGGGCTACCAGGATTTCGACACCGCACTCCTCACATTCGACATCAAGAAAGCTTTTTCGGTCGGAGACCTCGACGTCCTCACGGCCACCTACGGCCGCCACAAATTCGAGCTTAGTGCTGAAGTGGTGGAGTCATCCAACAACATCCTGACCATCGAGCGTTCGGCGATCGCGAACAAAGTTTACAACAGCGCCCGCCCCACCGGCTTCAGCATGCAGGCCGGAAAAGACCAGTGGCTCGTTTCAGCAGCCCTTTACTCAAGTGAAGACGATTCCGAATTCATCGGCGGCTTCAACGACGCGCTGGTCTACTTCGCCGCCCTCGATTACAAGGTCTCGGAAAATCTCACACTGCGTTTGGACGGAGTCTACAACGATGCCGACGCTGGCGACGACGACGTCCTGGGCTACGAATGGGCCTCCACTTTCAACGCGATTTACGACCAGAGCCCTTACGGCATCCTCGGCACCCTCGTCGTCGGAGACAATGGCGACAGAACCGGCGGTCGTGGAGGCTCCTTCCACGGTCTGGTGGTGATGCCGTGGTATTGGATCATCGATAAAAAGCTTCAAACGGTATTTCAATACAACTATTCCGGCTCCGACGAGGCCAACGGCATCCGCGCCAACACCCGCTACCTATCCGCATCCCAATCGATCGCGCAGGTGAACTCCGGCCGCGGTGACGAACTCCACACCTTTTACCTCGGACTCAACTACTACCTCTGCGGTAACAACCTAAAACTCATGGGCGGAGTTGAATACGCCGATCTCAACACCCCGATCGGGAATGTCGACTCCCTCACCTACACGATCGCCGCTAGAATGAAATTCTAGCAATCCGTAGCTGCCCCGTCCCGGAGCAGGCCGTGCTCACCCCGTCCCGGGGTGAGTCTTTCCCCCAAGCCTTGACACCCCGGAGGCCTTAGTGCATCACCCGCCCATGGCCAAGCTCTCCATCCGAAACCTCGACGTATCCAATCAAGAAGTCCTCATGCGCGTCGATTTCAACGTACCTCTCAAGGACGGCGAAATCACCGATGATACGCGCATCCAAGCAGCGGTTCCATCCATCAAGCACCTCCTCAAAGGCGGCGCAAAGCTCGTTCTCTGCTCCCATCTCGGCCGCCCCTCAGGTGGCCCCGAAGCAAAATATTCCCTCGCGCCAACGGCAAAGCGCCTTGGCGATATTCTCGGCCAAGATGTCGAGCTGGCCTCCGACTGCGTCGGCCCCGAAGCCGCTGAAAAGCGCAAGAACCTTCAGCCTGGCCAAGTGCTGGTGCTGGAAAACACCCGTTTCCACAGCGAAGAAGAGGCCAACAACGCCGACTTCGCCAAACAACTCGCCGGTCAGGCCGAGATTTTCGTCAACGACGCCTTCGGCACCGCCCACCGCGCCCACGCCTCCACCGAGGGTGTAACCAAGTTCATCCCCAAGTCCGCCATGGGCTTCCTCATCGAGAGCGAGCTCGAATACCTTGATGCCAAGCTGGAGAACCCGGAGCGCCCCTTCCTCGTGATCATGGGCGGCTCCAAAGTCTCCGACAAAATCCAAGTCATCACCGCTCTCATGGAAAAAGCCGACGCCTTCCTCATCGGCGGCGCAATGGCCAACACCTTCCGCAAGGCTCAGGGCTACAAAACCGGCGACTCTCGCGTGGAAGCCGACAAGCTCGATCTTGCCCTTGAAATCCTGGAAACAGCCAAGAAAAAGGGCGTCGATTTCCTCCTCCCCGCCGACACCCGCATCACCCAGGAATTCAAGGATGGTGCCGAGACCAAGGTCACCGGAATCTATGGCCAAGGCGGTGAAACCCCGGACGGCTGGGAAGGCATCGATATTGGTGACGTCGCCATTGAGGAATTCACCAAGGAAATCGCCAAAGCAAAAACCATAATCTGGAACGGCCCGGTCGGCGTCTTCGAAATTGACGCTTTCGCCCACGGCACCCGCGCGATCGCCGAGGCCATGGCGACATCCGATGCCGTCACCATCGTCGGCGGCGGAGATTCCGTCACCGCAGTGAACAAATTCGGCCTCGACGACAAAATGACCTTCATTTCCACCGGCGGTGGTGCTTCTCTTGAGCTTCTCGAAGGCAAAATCCTCCCCGGCGTTGCCGCCCTCAGCGAAGCCTGATCTCCCCTCCCCACCCTCAACCTTACGCATTCATGTCACGCAAGCCTATCTTCGCCGCCAACTGGAAGATGAACAAAGGAGCCTCGGAGACCGAGGATTTCATCAAATCGTTCCTCTCCAAAATCCAGGGCCTCAACCTCCCTGCTGATATCGTCATCGCTCCTCCCTTCCTTTCCCTGCCGAAGCTTGCCGACCTGCTGCACACTTCCACTCCCGGAAAGAACGCCCATGCCATTCAAATCGCCGCGCAAAATTGCTCGGAATACGATTCGGGCGCATACACCGGCGAGGTCAGCGTCCTGATGCTGCGCGAGTTTTTCGTCCACTACGTCATCCTCGGCCACAGCGAGCGCCGCGCCATTTTCGGCGAGACCGACGCCATGATCAACGCCAAGATCAAAAAGGCCCGCGAGGCGAACCTTCGCCCAATCTTTTGCATTGGCGAGACCCTCCAGGAGCGCGAAGGTGGAAAACTCGAGTCCGTCCTCCGTACCCAGGTTACCGACGGACTCAAAGACGTCTCCGAAAAAGACCTTAGCGATATCGTCATTGCCTACGAGCCCGTCTGGGCCATCGGCACCGGCGTCACTGCCAGCTCCGACCAGGCACAGGAGGCGCACGCCTTCGTCCGCTCCCTCATCGCCGAACTCTACGGTTCCGAGCCGGCTTCCAGAATTCGCATCCAGTATGGCGGTTCCGTAAAGCCGGGGAATGCAGGAGAACTCATGGCATGCCCGGACATCGATGGTGCCCTCATTGGTGGCGCGGCCCTTGAGCCTCAGTCATTCATGGAAATCATCAAAAACGGCACCTGCGGGTAATTCCTGCCTTCGTCGGTTCCTCGAAAGAGCTTTCATTCATTTGGAAGCTCTTTTCATTTTGCCTTGTTCATCAACCCGCTCCATACTGAACGACATGAAAGAATCCGTAGAACAAAACGTGGAGGAAATCGAGCGGGAGCTTTCACCCTCATGGACCAGTTTGAGTTCCGAGGTGCGCCAGCTCGCTGCAGATCTCAAGCTCAAAGCCGCCAGCACCGAACTCTCCGGAGACGCTGAGAATCTTTTCCAACAAACCTCCCGCCTTTGCTCACATCTTGAACGCCTGCACTCCGATGTGATCACTTTGCTTGAAAATGTCGAATCTCACCTCCCTATGATTCACTCAACGGAGCCAAGCAATGACGCCGTCCCGCCCGATGTCGATGAACGCGAAGTAGATAAGGAAAAAATCCAGATCCAACGGGAAAATCACGAGCTGCGCACCGGCTACCGCGATATCATCAAAGCACTGTTCATGTGGAAGGACGACCCCGTCGAGCGCGCCCGCGAAAAGCAATAATCACCGCCGCTGTAGGAAGAGATCAATCCCGTCCACGAGCGCAAGCCAACTGGCTTCGATGATATTCTCGGAAACCCCGACTGTCCCCCAAGTATCCGTGCCGTGGGCCGAGACGACAAGCACTCGCGTCTTCGCGGCGGTCGCGTCGTGGCCATCGATGATCCGCACCTTGTAATCGACCAGCGAAACATCCGCGATTTCTGGGAAAAACGGCATCAGGGCTTTCCGCAGCGCGATGTCCAAAGCGTTAATTACGCCATTGCCTTCGGCGACGGTCAGTTCAGTTTTTCCGTCGACAGTAACCTTAACGGTCGCCTCGCAAACCGGCTTATGGCCGTCCCGGTATTGGCGGAAGCTGGTGTGATACTCAACCGCCTCAAATGGCTTGGAGTATTTGCCTATTTCCCGCCGGATCAACAGCTCCAGTGAGCCGCCGGCCGCCTCAAATGAATAGCCTTCGTTCTCCAGCTCCTTCACCCGCTTCAGAATTTCAGCAGCCTCAGGAGCACCCTTTTCAAGCGGCATGTCCAGTTCGGCGGCCTTCAGAAGAATGTTCGACTGGCCACTAAGCTCAGAGATGAGAATCACCTGCGCGTTGCCGACGCTCGAGGGAACAATGTGCTCGTAGCTCCGCGCCAGCTTCTGCACCGCGTTCACATGCATACCACCTTTATGAGCAAAGGCCGTCCGACCCACGAACGGCGCGCGGGCGAAGTGCGGGTTGTTGGAAACATCATCCACGAAATACGAGATATCCCGTAGCCGCTCCAGATCGGTCACCACCTGAATGCCCATCTTGAGCTGCAGGATCGGGATCACCGAAGTGAGATTGCAGTTTCCAGTCCGCTCGCCGTAGCCGTTGATCGTTCCTTGAATCTGACTGGCACCCGCCCGCACCGCAGCGATCGCATTGGCGACTCCAAGCTCGCTATCATTGTGCGTGTGGATGCCCATCGGCGTGCCCGGGAGAAATTTTCTAACAACGCCGCAGATTTCCTCTACTTCGAAAGGCAGGGTCCCGCCGTTCGTATCGCACAGGACCAGAGAGGACGCGCCGCCGTCCGCTGCCGCTTTCAGTGTCGCTAGAGCATGTTCCGCATCATCCTTGTAGCCATCGAAGAAGTGCTCCGCGTCGTAAACGACCTCCCGCCCGTTTGCCACCAGATGAGCCACGGTATCGCGGATCATCGACTGGTTTTCCTCGACTGTCGTCCGCAGCACCTCGGTCACCTGCAGTTCCCAGCTTTTTCCGAAGATCGTCACCACCGGCGTCTCCGCTTCTAACAAAAGTCTCACCTGCGGATCCTCCTCCACCTTCACGTTCGCCCGGCGGGTCGACCCGAAGGCGGCAAGCTTCGCGTGCTTCAGATCAAGTTTTCTCGCCTCGCGGAAAAACTCCACGTCCTTCGGATTTGAGCCCGGCCAGCCCCCTTCAATATAATCCACGCCGAACTCATCAAGGCGCTTCGCGATTCTCAGCTTATCCAGGCCGGACAGCTGGAATCCTTCTCCCTGCGTTCCATCGCGCAGAGTCGTGTCGTATATATAAACCTGTTTCATAGGAGCTCGCGGGGCGCGAAGGCTATGGCCCACGCTGGCGCCACGCAAGGCGGAAGACGTCCCGCCACACGGCATGAGGCCGTCTCCCGCCCCTTTCATTGACATCGTCATTTCAGCAACCTAAAATAATTGCCGTAGCGGTGCCCCCAGTATGTCAGATTTTTCCTTAACTCCACAGCAACGAGATTTCCACTGCAGTCACTGCAACGGCCGCATCGTCATCCCTTTTGATCTGGCTCCCACCACCGGCCCCTGCCCCCACTGCGAGCAGCCGATTACCTCCCCGCCCCCTCCGGAACCCACACCACAGACGCCCGCTGTCTCCGCTCCCCCGGCAGCTGCTGTTTCCGCACCGCCACCGCCACCAGCGGCCGAACCGCCCCCCCGGCCGGAACCTCAGCCACAACCCACGCAAGAAGTTCGTCCGGAGCCAGTGGAACCCGTCGTTCCTCCACGCGTTGAAGAGACGCCAGAAATCGAAGCGTCCACAGCCGTCCCGACCGCGCCTATAAAGAGCACCACCCAAAAGAAATCCTCCAGCGGCATCCTCGCAGCAATGGTCGGCGTGCTGCTGCTGATCCTCGCCGGAGGAGCCGCCATGTTATACTTCTTGCAGCAGATGGATGCTCCAATGTCCACCGGCAGCCCGGGAGACATGGCGATCCGCGAAGCCGACTACATCCGTATCGGCTGGCAGAAAGACGCCTATGATGTCCTAGGGAAGTTCATAGCCGGAACCAGCGTGGAGGAAAAACTTCACTACGTGCACAATCCGGAGATTCTCCGCCCACATATGGAGAACTTTTACGGGGGCGTCTTCATCAACGATTCCGATACCCCGGCGGAGGCTTTCTCAGCCTCTGAACTTCCCGAAGCCGACCGCAAACGTGGGATCTTCGTGCTCTTCTATAATCAACTACCGCAGTTCGCACTCCGGGAGTTCTTCCGTCCTCTTGCCCCTCTTGAGGTGCAGTACGGAATTGATGAGGCGGACAGCTCTCTCAGCACAATGGCCCGCGTTGGCGACTTCGCGATGGAGCCCATGCGCGTTCTTGCCTTCTTCAAGCGCACCGATGAAAGTCTGAAACTCGACTGGGAAATCTTTGCCCAGACCAAGTACCGGGTCTTCAGGGATTTCGTGGAGCTGCCTGAAGTCGGCCACTCCGAAGTCCTGCGCGCATTGGTTCAGGAGGCCGTCCCCGACGAAGGCCAGGGCATCGCAGGCACCCGCACCTACCGCTTTTCGGATCCCGCCCATCCATCTGACTCCGCACAGATCGATGTCGTGGTCGATTCCGAACTCGGCCGCACCCTGTCAGTCATTGACTGGCTGGGCACGGAGCTGAACCAGCCGATTACTAAAACCGCCACCGTTGAGTTAGAGTGGGCAGGTGACGAGGCTGCGCCAATTCTTCAAATCAAGCGCTTCATCTGTTGGGAATTCCTCGGCCTTGGCGGCAAGGAAATGCCTGTCACCGCAGCGTCCGAGTAAGCTCCCCCTCCCTCCTAACATGGCTTCGGCCCAGACCCCCACCATTGCCGCCATTGCCTCCCCGCTTGGCGTCGGAGCCATCTCCCTCATCCGCGTTTCCGGGCCTGCGGCTCTGGAGATCGCCGATCGTGCCACCAATGGAGCCGCCTCTTCGACGATGCCGCGCCTAGCACGCCGTTGCAAGGTCCGCGCGGACGACGACTCCGTGATCGACGACGGACTCCTGACAGTTTTTCTAGGACCAAATTCATTCACCGGCGAGGATACCGTCGAGTTCGCTGGCCATGGCGGCATCCTTGTCACCCGCGAGACCCTCGCCCGTTTCCTCGAGTGCGGAGCCAGCCACGCCTCCCCCGGCGAGTTCTCACAGCGCGCCTTTCTCAACGGAAAACTCGATCTCACCCAGGCAGAGGGGATCATGGACCTGATTTCCGCCCAAACCCGGCTGGCCCTACGAGCCGCTCATTCCCAGCTCGAGGGCACCCTCGGCAAACGCACCACCGCCGCCCGCGACGAGCTGCTGGAAATTCTCGCCCACTTGGAAGCTTGGATCGATTTTCCCGACGAGGATATCGATCCACAGACCTCCGCCCAGCTCCGGCTGCGGATCCAAGGCATCCTGAAAACCATCGACTCCCTCCTCGCCACCGCCGACCAGGGCCGCGTCCTGCGAGAGGGTGTGCGCACCGTCATCTTCGGCGAGCCAAACGTCGGCAAGTCTTCTCTCTTGAACCGGCTCCTCGGCTTTGATCGAGCCATCGTCTCCGACATCGCGGGCACCACCCGCGACACCATTGAGGAAATCATCAACCTCCACGGAATCCCGCTACGTCTCGTTGACACTGCGGGTGTTAGAGAATCCAGCGACGCCATCGAGTCTCAGGGAATTCAGCGCACCGTGCGCCAGATCGAAGACGCCGACCTGTTGCTGGAAATCTGCGACGCCAGTCAAGCCCGCCCCGAGCAAGCCGTCTTCCCCTGTAACCACGCAACCCACCTGCTTGTTCTCAACAAGACGGACCTCGGCGAGCACCCATCGTGGAAGAAGGCGGACGCGATCCGTATCTCCTGCCTAAAGCACGACGGCTTCGATCAGCTGTCCGACAAGATCCGCTCCGCCCTTCACTTCACCGAAGCCGATTTCGGCGAGCACGCGGTCGCCATCAACGCCCGCCACCAGGCCTCGCTCGGCCTCGCCCGCACCAGCCTCACCGCAGCGCTCGATCTTCTAAGCGACGATCGCACCGACCCCGAACTCGCCGCTATCGACCTCCGCGAAGCTCTCGACGCCTTGGGAGAAATCCCCGGAAAAGTCGATACGGAAGACCTCCTCGGAGTCATCTTCTCCCAGTTCTGCATCGGCAAATAAGCTGAACGCACGGCGCTACCGGTCACTCAATATCTTGCTGGAATCCCTTTCCTTCATTAGAACTACCTTCATGTCTTCAATTCCAAAAAAGCCAGGCAAAATCATGGCCGCCAATCGCGGTGAAATCGCCATCCGGATTTTTCGGGCAGCCACAGAACTCGGCCTCCGCACCGTTTCCATCTTCGCCGAGGAAGACCGTTTTTCCATCCATCGCTTCAAGGCCGACGAAGCCTATCAGCTCGACTCCTCAAAAGGCCCGGTCGGCGCGTATCTCGATTACGAAGGCATCGTGATGCTCGCGAAGTCCAAAGGCGTCACCATGATCCATCCGGGCTACGGCTTCCTCTCGGAGAATCCCGACTTCGCCCGCGCCTGCGCCCGCGAGGGAATCATCTTCATCGGCCCCTCCCCCGACCTCCTCGAAAACATGGGCGACAAGACCGCCGCCCGCGCCCTCGCACACAAGTTTGACGTCCCCACCCTCCCCGGCACCGAGGAACCTCTGACCGATCCCGATGAAGCCCTCACGATCGCGCAAAAGATCGGTTTCCCACTCATCATCAAAGCCGCCTTCGGTGGCGGCGGTCGCGGCATGCGCGTCGTGGAGAAACCTTCGCAGCTCCCCGGCCTCCTGGCGGAAGCTCGCGCCGAGGCAGAAAACGCCTTTGGGAATCCAGCGGTTTTCCTTGAGCGATATATAAAACGGGCCAAGCACATTGAGGTGCAGATCCTCGGCGACCAACACGGCAATGTCGTCCATCTCTACGAGCGGGATTGCTCGGTCCAGCGCCGCTATCAGAAAGTGGTGGAGGTCGCGCCCGCGATGCATCTCGATCCCGAGATCCGCAAGCAGCTTTGCGACGCGGCAGTCAAGCTCGCCAGGGGCATCGGCTACGACAACGCCGGCACCGTGGAGTTTCTCTACGACATGGATCAGAACGACTGGTTCTTCATTGAGATGAACCCTCGTATCCAGGTGGAGCACACTGTCACCGAGTGCGTCACCGGCATCGATCTCGTCCGCTCGCAGATGCTCGTCTCGCAGGGCCACGATCTGTTTTCCGAGGAAATCGCCATCCCGCCGCAGGACAAAATCCCCTGCAACGGCTTTGCCATCCAGGCACGCATCACGACTGAGGATCCGGAGAAAAACTTCGCGCCCGATTACGGCCGCATCCTCACCTACCGCTCCGCTGCGGGCTTTGGCATCCGCCTGGACGCAGCATCGGGTGACGCCGGCTCCGTGGTTACTCCTTTCTACGATTCCATGCTCGTCAAGCTCACCGCCATGGGCCGCGACTTCCCGATGGCATGCCAGCGCATGAATCGCGCGCTGCGCGAGTTCCGAATTCGCGGTGTAAAAACCAACATTCCTTTCCTCGAAAACATCATTGATGACGAGACGTTCCGCACCGGCCAGGCTCACACCAAACTGATCGATACAAAGACGGAGCTGTTCCAGTTTTCCAAGCGTCGCGACCGCGCCACCCGCACCCTCGCATACCTTTCCGATGTCACCGTAAACGGCAATCCCCACACCAAGGGATACCGCCCCACCGCAATCATACCCCCCGCCAACGTGGGGGCGATCTTCGGTCGCACTGCATCCTATGAGGAATCCACCAAAAGCCGCCTCGCCGAGCTCGGCCCCGAGAAATTCTCCCAGTGGATCCTCGACCAGAAGCGCCTCCTCATCACCGACACCACAATGCGTGACGCCCACCAGTCGCTCATCGCAACCCGCATGCGCACCTACGACATGCTCGCCGTCGCCGACGCCTACGCGACACGCACCCCGGAAATGTTCTCTCTGGAAATGTGGGGCGGCGCCACCTTCGACACTGCCATGCGCTTCCTGAACGAGTGCCCGTGGGAGCGGCTGCGGAGGCTGCGCGAAAAAACCCCCAACATCCTGTTCCAAATGCTCTTCCGCGGCTCCAACGCCGTCGGTTACTCAAACTATCCGGACAACGTCGTCGCCGGATTCATCAAGCACTCGGCGGACTCCGGCATGGACATCTTCCGGATCTTCGACTCCCTCAACTACCTGCCCAACATGAAGGTGGCAATGGAAGCCGTCCGCGAACATGGAAAAGTGATTTGCGAAGCAGCCATCTGCTACTCCGGCGACATCCTCGACCCCGCCCGCACCAAATACAATCTCAACTACTACCTCGCCAAAGCCAGAGAGCTTGAGAAAATGGGAGCCCACATCCTGTGCATCAAGGACATGGCTGGCCTCTGCAAACCGCAGGCCGCCTACAACCTCGTCCACGCGCTCAAGCAGGAAATTGGCATCCCAATCCACTTCCACACCCACGACACTTCCGGACTGAACGCCGCATCGGTCATTGCCGCCGCCCGCGCCGGCGTCGACATCACGGATCTCGCCATCGCCTCGATGTCTGGCTCCACCTCCCAGCCGAACCTCAACTCCGTCTGCGCCGCCCTGGCTCACTCGCCGCAGGACCCAAAGCTCGACCTCGACGCGCTCAACGAAATCTCAGATTACTGGGAGCACGTCCTCACCTTCTACAAGCCTTTCGATACCGCCCCACGCGCCGGCACCGCTGAAGTCTACGAACACGAAATGCCTGGCGGCCAATACACCAATCTCCGCGAGCAGGCCGACTCGATGGGCCTCGCCCATCGCTGGCGCGAGATTGCCCGGACCTACGCGGAGGTGAACCAGCTTTTCGGTGACATCATCAAAGTCACCCCGTCCTCGAAAGTCGTGGGCGACATGTGCATGTTCCTTGTCACCCGCGGCATCAAGGCTTCCGATGTAACCAAGATCAAACCCGGCTCGATCGATTTCCCCGAATCCGTGATCGACATGCTCTCCGGCGGCCTTGGTCAACCCGATGGCGGCTGGCCCGCTGACGTTCAGAGAGTGGTCCTCGGACCTAACCACAAGATCACCACCAAGCGCCCCGGCGAACTCGCCCAGCCAGTCGATCTCAAAGCCGTGGCGGCGGACTGCATCCGCCAAGCAGAGCAGCTCAACCTCCCTCTCAAGGAAGATTCAACCGAGCTGCGAGACGCCATCTACTCCCACCTGATGTATCCGGGCGTTTACAAAGACTTTCAAACTTCCCGTGCGAAGTATGACGATCTCAGCAAGCTCCCCTCCACCGCCTTCTTCTACGGCCTGCAGGTCGGCGAGGAAATCGAGGTTGAGATTGATCCCGGAAAGATCCTCATCATCAAACTCGTCTCCGTCGGCGAACCCGACGAACAAGGCAACCGCACCCTCTTCTACGAGCTCAACGGCATGCCCCGCGAATCGTTCGTAGTGGACAACACCCTCGCCAGCACTTCCACCACCGCCCGTCAGAAAGGAGATCCAAACAACCCCTCCCAAGTCTGTGCTCCAATGCCGGGAATGGTCACCGAGGTCGCCGTCTCCCCCGGCACCCAAGTCAAAGCCGGCGACAAGCTGGTGCTTCTGGAGGCCATGAAAATGCTCACCACCGTCTCCGCCTCCACCGATGGAATCATCAAGCAGATTCACGTCAAAAATGGCATCCAGGTCGACGCCGACGACCTGCTCGTCACGATGGAGTAGCTGCGTCCGTCCCGGCGCAGGCCGTGCCCGCCCCGTCTCGGGGCGAGTCAAGGTAGCACTAGAACTCAGGGTCAAAAGGAGAGCAAGTGGAAGCAGATGGTCTCCTCGTCACCCTGAAGTGGCCTCCCCTACTTCACCCGGTGCTCCATCAGCACCTCCAGATCCACGAACTCCAACGCGGAAAGGTGGCAAGCTTGCAGGAGCAGCGGCGGCGCGCAGCCCGCCTGCAGGGCCTGCACCCACCTCTCCACGCAAAGACACCAGCTATCTCCCGGCTTCAACCCCGGAAAATCATGATATGGCCGCGGCGACGACAGATCGTTCCCCGCCGATCTCGCATAATCCAGAAACTCCGGCGTCATTTTTGCGCAAACCGTGTGTAGGCCCACATCGCCCGGCCCGGTACGGCAGTAGCCATCCCGGTAAAACCCGGTCATCGGAGCGGTGCAACAGGCTTCAAGAGGCTGACCGAGAACATTTTTCATAAGCCCATTCTAACCTCAAACCACCGCTTCACCAGCGGACTTCCAAGAGCTGCCGCGTCTACCTTGCACACCTGCCTCCAATCCAGCGGCACATCCCCATTGCCAAGCAGTTCTTTTCGGCAAAGGTTTTATGTACGACTCCGTTCCATGAAAAACCTTTCACTCTTGTTTCTCCTCGCACCCATCGTCTCCGCGCAGGCCCTCGTTAAAGAAACCATAGCCACAGGCCTTCGAGATCCGATGGAGGTGGCTATCGCGCCAGACGGGCATTTTTTCGTCACCGAGCGCGAGGGCAGGCTGCTCCGTATCAATCCCGAAACCGGTGGAGTGTTCGAAATTGGAAAGATCGAAGTCCATGCTCTGCGGGCCAGCCACCGCGATAGTTCATACGGGCGGGAGGACGGGCTTCAAGGAATCGCGGTGGACCCGGATTTCGCCAACAATCAGAGAATCTATATCTATTACAGCCACCCAGAAAAGCTCATCAACCGGCTTTCCCGCTTCACCTTGAAAGACGGCGCGCTTGATCACGGCTCGGAGGTGCCCATCCTTGAGGTCCCGATTGATCGGGAAGAACGCGTCTGCCACCATGGCGGTTCCGTCGAGTTCGGGCCCGACGGCCTTCTTTACCTGAGCACCGGCGACAACACCAACCCCTTCCGAAGCGACGGCTACTCCCCGCTCGACAATCGTGAGGGCCGCGGTTGGGCCGACGCCCAGCGCACCGCCGGAAACACCAACGACCTTCGCGGCAAGATCCTCCGCATCAAGCTCACCGAGGACGGCTACGAGATCCCCGAAGGCAACCTTTTCGCCCCCGGAACCGAGAAAACCCGGCCTGAAATCTACGTAATGGGCTGCCGCAATCCCTTCCGGATCTCCCTCGATCCAAAGACCAAGACCCTTTATTGGGGCGAGGTTGGCCCCGATGCCGCCGAACCATCGGAGTTTGGGCCGAAGGGCCATGACGAGGTCAACCAGGCGAAAGCACCGGGGAACTACGGCTGGCCGTTCGTCATCGCTGACAACCAGCCCTACCCCATCAGGGACTTCAAAAAGAAGGCCGTCGTGGAGATGACCGATCCTGCGGCTCCCAAAAATCCCAGCCAGCGCAACACCGGACTCAGCATCCTACCTCCCGCGCAGCCTGCAATGATCTGGTATCCCTACAAAAAGAGCGAGGAATTCCCCGTCATGGGCGAGGGCGGCCGCAACGCGATGGCGGGCCCCGTTTTCTATCACGACTCCTCCCGCACTTATAATATCCTCAATAAAGAAGACGACCACTCCCTCCTCACCTACGAGTGGATGCGGGGCAAGATTTACAAAGCTAAACTCGATCAGGATGAGAAGCTGGAAAAGCTCGAGGTCCTCATCGACGGCCTCTCACATCCAATGGATCTGGAGATGAAGAAAGACGGTTCTCTCGTCCTGCTCGAATATGGCTCCGACTGGTGGTTCAACACCACCGGCGGCGTGTACCGCTTCCGCCCTGAAGACGGCAATAAACCCCCAACCATCACCATTAAACCCACCGAGGGCGTTGAGGGTGGTTTCTCCGTCGACCAGGCCACCGATCCCGAAAACGAGAAGATCACCGTCAACTGGTATCTCACCGAAGGTGCCTCCGAGCGCGACCTCGGCTCCGGATCGACGGGTGTGGTCCCCGATGGAGTCTTCCAAGAGCTCCGTGCCGTCGCCCAGGATCCCAAGGGAGCCATCGCCGTCGCCCGCGCTCCTCTAAGCGGCGCTGCAACCACTCAACCGCTGAACCTCGAGATCGTTGGTGATCCGAAACAGCTCGCATTTGGAGATACCCTTCAGTTCAAGGTCGGAGCGGGAAAAGCACCCGATCCCGCCCAGCTCATCGTTCGCGCCCGCTATATCCCGCCCACAGGGCACGACGCCGGAGGCCCGCAGCTCAGCGAGGACATTGCTGAGCTCGTGAAGTCGAACCAATGCTTCGCCTGCCACCAACTCACAGTCACCTCCGTCGGCCCACACTATCTGAATGTTTCCCTAAAATACCGTGACCGGGAAGACGCCGCCGCTTATCTGAAGGAGAAGCTCAAGACGGGCGGAGCCGGGGTCTGGGGTGAAGTTCCCATGCCTCCGCAGATCGCTCTAAAGGAAGTGGATTCGGAAAAAATCATCCGCGCCATTCTCTCGCTCTCAGATGGCATCAGCGAAACCACCGGCACCCTCGAAGGCACCTTGAAGCTCTCGCCTCCCTACGGCAACCACACCGGCGGAGCATGGGAGATCAGCGCCGAGGCCCCCGGCTACGCGCCGAAAAAGATCAGAGTGTCTGCGAAGTAAATGTCAAAGCGGCTCCCCCATTTCCCTTGCAAAGCAGATCCCCACGACCTACCCAAAGCGCACAACATTATGCCCAGCGTCAACGTTATCACCCTCCGCAAGGGACACGCAGTCCGTCACAACAACGAGGTCTGCCTCGTAATCGAGCACGAATTGAAGACCCCTCCGCGGATGGCTTCCTACGTACAGATGTCGATCCGCAGCGTGGCCACCAAGAAGGTTTCCAACCTCCGCCTGACCTCGAACGATTCGGTCGAAGGCGTGCATCTTGAAAAAATCGCCCACGAATACTCCTACAAGGATTCCTCCGGCTATCATTTCCTCCACCCGGAGACCTACGACGATATGGTCGTTTATCAGGACCTGATCGACAGCGTGCAGAACTACCTGATCGAAGGACAGAGCTACACCCTGCTGATTGCGGATGGGATCGTCGTGGATGTCGAGCTCCCGCTTTCCATGGTCATGACCGTCGCGGAATCGTCCGAAGGTGTGAAAGGCGACTCTGCCAACAATGTTTACAAGCCAGCAACGATGCAAACGGGCCTTGTGGTTCAGGTTCCCCTGTTCATCAACCAAGGCGAGCGCATCAATATCAAAACCGAGGACGGCTCCTATCAAGGCCGAGCCAACTGATCCGCCTTACCGCTTTTTACGAAAAATGCCCGGCCCTTGGATGGGTCGGGCATTTTTGATTTGTCCGGGGGTAAAATCTATTTTCCTTGGAGTTTCTCGATTCCGAGTTCGTCAGCGAGTTCGTTGAACTCAGCGATCTCTGCCGAAGTGAAATGGAGCCCACCGGCGGCGTCCGAGGCTTTGCGAGCATCCGCCTCAATCTTGCCAGGAAGCATCGCGCCCTCGTTGCCGTGGCCGAGGATGTCATCAAGGACTGTTTTTAGATTCTCCATCTGGCTGCGGCCTTTTGCGAAGTTCCGGCCTGAGAGGGCTTCCGGATGGATGACGTGGAAGTAAAAGACGGTGGTGGTTTTGTCGCTGGAGTCATCGATCTCCCGCCCGCGAATGGTCGGAATCGAGCCCCCGATCAAGCCCCCGAAAATTTCGTTCAACAACGACATGCCGTAGCCCTTGTGTCCGCCGAATGGCAAGAGCGCCACGACCTTGTGGGGGTCCGTGGTCGGCTGACCGTCCGCATCCACGGCCGCGCCGGGAGGAAGTTGTTTTCCCTCACGCTTCAGCGCCTGCACACGGCCCATCGCGACAGTGGAGGTGGCCCAGTCCATCACGATCGGGAAGCCGTTGGCCTCCATGGAAGGGATGCCCCACGAGTGCGGGTTTGTCCCGAGGGTAGGAAACTTTCCGCCGAAAGGCACAACCTCGGCGAGGGTGGAGGTGCAGTTGGTGTAGGCAAAGTAACCTCTCTCTGCGGCTTCCATCACATATCCGCCGCCCCAGAGATAGTGGAAGGTATTGTCCACAGCGATTTGCGCGATCCCATACTGATCCGCGAGTTCGATTGCGCGGTCGATGGCCCGATAGGCGACGGCCTGGCCGAGCTTTTTGTTGGCGTTCCAGATCTCGGAAGCCGGAAAACGGGACGGAAGCACCTCGATCTCCGCACCCGGGACACATCCGCCGATGGCTGAGCCGAAGAGGTGGTCGAGATGCAGAGCTTTGAGAGCGTGGTGGGTGCGGATGCCGTGCCGGGCTGCCTCGGCGGCGAGCTTGGTGCCGAGCGCGGCCTCCTCCTGGGTGTAGCCACGGGATTGGTAGGCGGCGGTGACGAGATTGTCGTGGGCTTCGCGGGAGACGGTAAGGAAATCTGACATGGGTTGCGCGGTTGAAGGGATAGCGAAGCCCATCTAAAAAGTCTTCGGCGTGATGAGCAAGACCAAGCTTCTACTTTTCTATCAAACCGGCAAGTCCAGACAAGCTCATGAAAAGCTCTTCACTGCTCTCCCCACCTGATCGAGCGACGACCGATTTCTCTGGCTCGTTGCTGACAGCGGAAGCTCCACCTTTCCGACACCAAAGTCAGCGCCTGCGGTCCTGTGAGAGTGGAAGGTGCCCGCAACATCGGTTGGGATCTCCAATCGTTCATGCTGAACGGGCAACGGCACTACTCCGGCAATTGAACTTTTTCACCAAGGAACTGGGGTCGCGTATCGAGAAAATTCACGTCCAGCCACATCTTGACCCGCGCTCCGACTTCGCGCAGCCGGGTTTTGAATCCCGCTTTCAACTCCACGTCCTCAGCGTTGAAGCCATAGGCCTCCATGTCATGAGCCTTCGCTAGATAGATCGCACGCTCGTTTTGAAATCGCTGGCTGATGACCAGAACCCTGTCCGCACCGAAAATCTCCTTCGCCCGCACCACCGAGTCGAGCGTGCGCAGTCCCGCGTAATCACAGACGATCCTGCTCTTCGGCACGCCCTCCTCCACAAGTGCGGCCTTCATTTTTTCAGGCTCGTTGTAGTAGCGGCTGCGGTTGTCGCCGGAAACGATCAAGGTCTCCACCTTCCCTGCGTTCCAAACCTCCACCGCCGCATCAATCCGGTAGCGGAAATACGGATTCTCCCCTTGATCGGTTGTCCCGAAAACGAGGCCCACCTTTGCCGCAGGCAGCTCGCGGGTGTCATTGAACAGGCGTCCCCGCGAGGCCCACATCGCGGTGACGTTGGCGTAGAGGATCAGACCAGCGCCAATCACAAACAGCATCAGGCAGAGATAGAAAAGCCGCTTGATCCATGTCCGGAAGGTGGGTTTGGTTTTTTCTTTCAAGAGGTTTTGCTGACTTGCATTTCATACGGCTTGGGCGGCCACTGGAGCAGGGCCTTTACCGCATCGACAAAGGGGGTGCCGCAGGGTTGCTCGGGGGCGAGGACGCGCAGACGAGAGGATGTTTCACAAAAAGTTACCTCTTCGCAACGCCCGAGTAACTCGCCGTCGATCTCCACCGGCACCGGCACCTCCGCCCGCACCGTCAGGCACTCAGCTTGGAAGTAACTGGTGTGTGCTGAAAGGTCGATCCCGCCCAGCGCGATCCCGTGAAGTGTGTCGAGGACGAAGCGGTAGCCCGCCTCCTTGAAAACGATGACATCCAGCTTGGAATCATTGTTGGCGGCATTGCGGAACAGCTTGAACTGGCCACCGTAGAGCGAACCGTTCCCACAAAGCACCGCTACTCCAGTTTCGGTGATCCCCTCAGATGTTGAAACTTCAATGACTGGCGGCTTTTCACCCAGCACTTTCACCGCAGCGAGAAGATAGGCCAGGGGCCCCAGCATCTTTTTGCTCTCCCATTTGGTTTCCTCAATCACCATCGCATCAAAGCCGACCCCGGCCATCTGCACAAAAGGAGCACCATTCGCGGAGAAGAGATCCACTTCCCTGATCAGGCCTTGTTCGATCACCTCGAATGCTTTCGGCAAGCTGTTTGCAGGGATTCCCAACTCGCGGGCGAACACGTTCATGGTCCCCGCAGGTATCACGCCGAGGGCCGTCCGGCTTCCAGCAAGACCGGAAATTACGGCGTTAAGGGTTCCATCTCCGCCGGCAGCGATCACTACCGGCTCGCCTTCGCTTGCGAACCTCCGCGCCAGCTCCACCGCCTCTTCGCCGGTGTTTGTGGCGTAAAGGGCAAAGCGGTTGGCGTGATCCATCAGGAACTGCCGCGTGCGACTTCCCTTCTGGCTGCGTGCGCGGGGATTGAAAATGAGTGGATATCGCCTTGGAAGGGCCATGGCGTATTCTCAGCTATCTTCTTGCCACCGGCAATTCGTTTCCCTTCAAAGCGCAAAGCACCGCATCGACCGGCAAACCCATCACATTCTCATACGAACCATCTATCCGCTCCACGATCATCTCCCCGTGGTCCTGGATTCCATACGCACCAGCTTTGTCCAAAGGCTGCGTTTTCGCGAGATAATCATCAATGCACGACTCATCCAGCTCCCGGAAAACAACATCCGTCACCTCATGCAGACAGACCGCGTGTTCTCCCGGACCGATGAGGCAGACACCGGTGCAAACCTGGTGGGTCCGGCCCGACAGCTTCTTCAGCATCGTCTTCGCCTCCTCCATGCTCTTCGGTTTCCCGAGAGGTTCTCCATCGATGAAAACCAAGGTATCGGCTCCGATCACCACGGCATCGAGATGATCTCCGGAAACAGCGCAAGCCTTGAGCCGCGCGTTTGTTTCGCAAAGCCCTGCCATGCCCAGAGCCGCGTCATGCACCTCCTCAGCCGGGGAGGAAACCACTAAAAACTCCAGCCCGGCTTTCTCCAGAAGCTCCCGGCGACGGGGCGAAGAGGAAGCGAGAATGATTTTCATACGGAGTAGTTCAGCTGGCGAACGCGTTTGCTGGGACGCCTTTAACTCCGAGCCCACGAATACAGAAAAGCCGCCCGCCATGGTCCTCCTGTTCCGTCTTGTGAACACCGGTCGTTACGTAAAGCTCTCCAAGAGCCGGACCACCGAAGGCACAGGCCGTCGTCTCCAGAGCGGGCAGATCGATCTTCCTCAGTTCCTCGCCGCTCTTGGGATCAAAGCAGGCAACGCAACCGCCATGGCAGAAGGCGATCCAAAGGTTCCCATCCGTATCGATCGTCATCCCGTCTGGTGACGAATCGTGGTGCTTCGTGGAAACGACGCTGCGTTGATTCGTGAGCTCCCCGTTCTCCTCGCTGTAGTCAAAAGCCAGAACCTCCTTTCTTGGGGTATCGATATAATATACCGTTCTCCCATCTGGTGCCCATGCAATGCCATTGGAGTTGGTGACAGGTCCAAAAGCCTCGTTCAGCGTTAGATCGGGATCGAGGCGGTAGAGCTTCGCATCACCTTGCTTCTTCACGAGGCTGATTGTGCCGGCGAAGAACCGGCCGTCAGGCGAGCACTTGCCGTCGTTGAACCGGTTGTCGCCTTTTTCCGGTTCGGGATCAGCAATCGGTGCGAGATCACCTGTGTGTTCATCGAGGAAATACATCCCATTGTCACCGGCTACGATCAACCCGCCCTCGACCCGCGGCACCACCGTTCCCACCCGTTGGCCGATGTCCCACGACACCTCCTCCCCGGTTTCCGGAGTGTATCGATGGACCTCGTGTCCTTCGATGTCCACGTAATACAGTGATTTATTCCACCACAGCGGGCCTTCTCCCCACTGACATTTCCGGCAGCCGGCTACTTCAATACTGATCATGCGATAGATGGTAAGCGGTTCCACGTAAAGATACCAAGGTAAAACAACCCTAGCCGTGGTAATGCAAGCCTTGATTATTAGATATACATCTTTTCGTAATACTCGGTCGCCATTCGATTGGAATCGAAGAACGGAACGACGTCATTCATCGATTGCATCACGATCTTGTTCCAAGCCTTCGGCTTGTCGTAATACAGCGGGAGGATCTCCTCGTTGAGCAGCTTGTAAAAGCCCAGCATATCCATCCGGTCGCGCTCCTCGGGGCTGAGATTCGGATCAAGAGCTGGGATGATGAAGCTGTTTTTGCCATCCTTGGCGAATTCGCAGATCCAGCCATCGTAGGTCGAGAGATTGACAGAGCCGTTCATCGCCGCAGTCATTCCGGAAGTCCCGGAGGCCTCGCGGGTCACCACCGGATTGTTCAGCCACACGTCCGATCCATTTTTCATCAACCTGGAAAGCTCCAGCTCATACCCTGTTAGGACCGTCGCATTGGGATAATCCTTGGTCAGGCGGATCAGATGATCGAAGGTATCGATCGCTGAATAATCAAAGGGATAGGGCTTGCCCGCCCAGATCATCTGCACCGGATAGTCGTTGTTGTTCAACATCTCGCGGAACAAGCGGATGTCCCTGGTGATTAGGTCAGGTCGCTTGTAACCAGCGAAACGCCGCGCCCAAACGATCGTTAGAACATCCGGCTCAAAAAGCTTTCCGGTCTGATCGGCTACGACCCGGAACAACCGCTGCTTGAGTTCTCGCTTGCGGTGGCAGAGCTGCTCGATGTCATTCTCCTTGCGCGCGTTCTCGATCCCGTGATCGGCCCAATATTTCTTATTCTGGGCGTTGGTGATGTGCGTGATTTCACAAAGGTTCGGAGAGTCCTGCCACATCTGGCGGGAAACATCGCCGTGCAGTTTCGACACCCCGTTCGCCTTTTTAGCGAGCCTCAGCGCCGCCAGCGAGTGATTGAACTCGTCCCCTTCGATGCCGGTGATCTCGCGAATCTTCTCTTCCTCGATTCCGCTGAAGAACGTAAAATCACGCAGAAGCTTGAAATTGTGCTTCTCGTTCCCCGCCTCCTCCGGTGTGTGCGTGGTGAAGATCAGCCGCTTCCTCACCTCCTCCACGCTGCCGTGCTTCTGATAGAGATGGAACGCCGCAGAGAGTCCGTGCGCTTCGTTCAAATGCCAGATTTCAGGATCGACCCCGAGCTCGTCAAGCAGCCGCGCGCCACCCACACCGAGCACGATGTATTGAGCGATGCGACGCAGCGGATCGTTGTCGTAAAGCCGGTGGGTAATCGCCCGGGAGAGTTCGTCGTTCTCCTCGATATCGGTGGTCAGGAAAAACATCGGGACGGTTCCAAAAACATCACCCGGCAGAAAGACCGCCTTCACCCACACCTCGTGCCCGTGCACCGGCACCGTGAAACGGATCCCTGTATCCTGCAGGAAGCTATAAGGCTTTTTGCGGAATTGCACCGCCAGCTCTCCATCCTCTCCGCGCACCTGATTGTAGTAACCGTAGGTCCATAAAAGCCCGATTCCCGCCAAATTCTGCTTCAGCTCCGCCGCCGAGCGCATGTGTGATCCTGCAAGGAAGCCGAGGCCGCCGGAATAAATCTTGAAGCTCTGGTCTATCGCAAACTCGCAGGAGAAATAGACGGCGCTCTTCGAGAACTTCGGGTCAATCTCGTAGCTGTGCGCGAAAGCGGGTGGCAAAAATGATTTGGAAGACATGGTGGGGTGATTGGGGGTAAATCTGGCGAAAGTGTTCTCCAGCCTCTGTGATTTTGCGAATTTTTTACCTATTTTTACGAAAGGGAGGGAACTCCGACCGAGGTATCCGTCTCGGCGCTGTAGTCCACTCCGTCCAGACCAAAGCCGAACAGCCGCAGAAAGCTCGATTGGTAGCCCTCGAAGTCCGCGAGCTCCGTAAGATTTTCCGTCTTTACCGCTTCCCATCGGCTTGCCACGAGACTCTGGATCTCCGGCGACATTTCCCAGTCATCAATCCGAATCCGCCCCGCCTCATCCGGCAAGGGGGCTTCGTTGTAGAGCCGGTCCCGCAGCAGGCGATCCATTTGCTCGATCGTGTCCTCGTGGCTGCCATGATCTTTCATCGCCTTGTAAAGCAGGGAAATATAGAGAGGCACCACCGGAATCGCAGAGCTTGCCTGTGTCACCAGCGCTTTGTTCACGGAGACCCAGGCCTTGCCACCGATTGTCCCCAGCTTGCCGTCGAGCGAACGCTGCACCTTTTCCAAATCCTCTTTCGCCTTGCCGATCGTGCCGTTTTTGTAAATTGGCCACGTCACCTCAGGGCCGATATAAGAATAGGCCACCGTCTGCGCGCCCTCTGCCAGCGCTCCGGCCTTGAGCATCGCATCGATCCACATCTCCCAGTCCTCGCCGCCCATCACCGCCACGGTCTGATCAATATCATCCCCTTCCGCAGGAGGGATCGTCACCTCATCCACCGATCCCGTCGTCGTGTTCAAGGTCTTGTTGGTGTAAACTTCACCGATCGGCTTGAGCACGGATTTCAAAACCTCTCCGGTCTTGGGATGAGTCCTGCGTGGAGACGCGAGACTGTAGACCACCAGGTCCACCTGACCCAGATCTTGATGCACCGCTTGGATCACCTCGTGCTTCACCTCATCGGAAAAAGCATCGCCATTGAACGAGCGCGCGTAGAGACCGGCCTCCTTCGCTCTCCTTTCAAAGGCCACCGTGTTGTACCAGCCGGCGGTTGCGGTTTTGTTCTTCTCGCCGGGTCTTTCGAAAAACACTCCCACCGTCGCCGCGTTCGATCCAAAAGCTGCTGCAATCCGCGAGGACATGCCGTACCCTGTGGAGGAGCCGATCACCAGGACCTTCTTTGGACCCTGCTGGATCTCCCCCCGCTCTCTAACCACCGCGATCTGTTCCTCAACATGTTTCGCGCACCCTTCCGGATGAGCCGTCGTACAAATAAACCCGCGAATTTTTGGAGAAACGATCATGTGCTGGAAAAACTACCCGCACTACCCCGACAGGCAACTCCAAACAGCCTGCGGCACCCCCGTCCGATCCCAAATATCCACCAGCGAATCCCCTTCTCACAGCTGTGACTCGCCCTCGGTCTCGGGCACCTTTTCGGCCGTCCCCCAAGACGAGAACTGCGGAAGCCACTTGTCCGATAAACTCCGCCGGACATCTTGACGGCAGGACCAGCCTCGCCAGCGGTGAGCTGGTAGTTGCCACAGAAGCAGGACTACAGATTTTCGATCCAGCGGGATGTGAGCAAATCGTGCTCCCTCCGCCCGAACATCCCGACAAACACACGAATTATCTGCCGAACCCACCTCTCCCAACACGCCTCCGGTGCCAAGCCTTTGAGAATCCACCTTGCGGAGCCCGCTTCACCTGCTAATCTGTTCAAGAAAAGAAAAACCATGAAACTACTTAAGCTACTTACCGTCGTCGTTGCCACCCTCAGCTTCACCCTCACCCAAGGTTTCTCCGCAAAGCCTGTCAATACCGAATGCCCCGTCGAAGGTGAGCCGGTCGAAGGAAAAAGCGTCGCCTCCTACAAGGTGAATTTCTGCTGCGAAGAGTGCAAAGCGAAATTCGACGAAGAACCTGCGAAGTTCCTCAAAAAGGTCGCCAAAGCCGATGAGGGCAAGTGCCCGATCAGCGGAAAGGACGTCGACACCAGCGTCTCCTCCACAGTCAAAGTCGGAACCTGCTGTGATGACTGCAAAACCAAATTTGAAGAAGATCCAAAGGAGTTCCTCAGCAAGAAGATGAAATAGGTATGATTGCGACGTCCTGATTTCCCAAGCCCGGAGCAACCCTCCGGGCTTTTTAGTGCCGTCACATCGCCTTCTTCGCCACGTAGACCGTGCTCTGGGACATCTTTTCTAACAGGGGATTCGAAAAGCCCACCACCTCCGCCATCGCCGTCTGATACACACTGCGAAGATCTGCTAGAAAATCCTCGTCCGGCGCATCGTCAGACCATAGCGCGAATACCCCGCCGGGATGCAGTTGCTCCGCCAGTTTCTCCAAGCCCTCCCGCGAATAGAAAGCCGCGTTCCGCGCGTGCAGCAGATTCTTCGGTGAATGATCAATATCCAGCAACACCGCGTGAAATTTTCGCCCCGGGCTCTCCGGATCGAACCCATTGGCGGGATCTGCGGCCAGCGCGAAAAAATCCCCATGAACAAACCTGCAGCGCTTATCCTTTGTTAGAACCTCCCCCAATGGCACCAGCCCCCGCTCATGCCACTCGATCACGCCCTCAAGTGTCTCCACCACGATCAGCGAAGCGAGAGCCTTGTGCTCCAGCGCCGCCACCGCCGTGTAGCCCAGTCCCAGCCCGCCAACAACCACATCCCAATCCTCTCCCGCCAACGCTGTTAGACCAAGCTTCGACAGCGCGACCTCCACCTCGTGAAACAAACTCGACATCAGAAACGCATCTCCAAGTTTCACCTCGTAAACATCCAGCCCGTCGAGCTGGAGATACTTCCGCCTCTGTAGGATCAAGTCCCCAAGCGGCGTCTCGCGGAAATCCAGTTCTTCAAATAGCTTGCTCATAGGCGCGGCCCAGCTTCACCCGGTGCGCCCGCTCATCGCAAGCGGCGAAATGGGCCTACGCTTCCAAGACTTCTTTCTCCACATCAGCCGAGCGTTGCAGGCCCTTCGCACTGGAGTGGCCCGTGAATTTCACCACCGTCCAGTCGAAGACAAGATAGAACACCGGCACCACGAACAGCGTCAGCACCGTCGCCAGCAGCATCCCGCCGACAACGACGATCCCCAGTGGATTCCGTGTCTCAGCACCCGCGCCAGTCGCAATCGCCAGTGGGACGGTCCCGCCGATCGTTGAAATGGAGGTCATCAGAATCGGACGGAAACGTAGGGTCGTGCCCTCCCAGATCGCCTCCCGGGCCGTTCTTCCTTCGAGCTGGAGCTGGTTCGCAAACTCCACGATCAGAATCCCATTTTTCGCGATCAGACCGATCAACAGAATCAGGCCGAACTGCGCGAAGAGATTGTTCGTCATCGGCGTCCCCCAATAACGGCTGACATACAGCGTGATCAATCCGCCTGCCAAAGCCAGCGCCACGCCCGTGTAAATCGTCACAGGGTGAACCCAGCTCTCGAACTGCGCGGCCAGAATCAAAAAGGTAAACAGCAGCCCGAGGGCAAACAAACTGAAGGTATCATCCGCACTCTCCACGAACTCCCGCGCCTCACCGTTCCAGGTGTAGCTGTAGCCGGGGGGGAGCATTGCTGGCACCAGCTCGTCAATGAAATCGACTCCGTCACCGATCGTACTCCCTGCGGCCAGGCGGGCTTTGATCGTGATCGAACGCAGACGGTCGAAGTGCGGATATTCCTCGGGCGTGATCGTCTCCGTTTGTGAAACCACGTTCGAAAGCTGCACCAGATTTCCTGCGTCCGACCGCACATAAACCTTCCCAAGATCAGCCGGTGTCAGCCTTGATTCGTCCTCGATCTGCATGATCACATCATACTGGCGGTTGCCCTGCTTGTACTGCGTAACCTGTCGGCCGCCAAACAAAGTCTCCAGAGTCTCAGCCACTCCGGAAACTGAAACTCCAAGATCCGCCGCCCTCGCCCGGTCGATCTCCACATCCAGCTGCGGCTTGTCCGTTTTCGGCTCCGCCCGAGCTCCTTCGAACACACCGCTTGCGCGCATTTTCTCCAGAATTCCCTCACCCAGTTCCTGAAGCTTTTCAAAATCGGTCCCTTGTAAAACCAGTTGGAATCCCTCGCTGAGACTCCGCCCTCCCAATGGATTCGGAACGATTGCAAACGAGAGCCCCCCGGTCACCTCCTCCGCGTAGGCGGCGTTCATATCGGCCACCACATCCTGCGTCTTCCTTTCCCGCTCCTCCCACGGCTTCAACGTTGAGAAAACCAGTCCTTGAGCCCCAGCTCCGGGCGCGCCCCGGCCCAAGGCGGTGGCGGAGAAATACTTTTCCGTCTCTGGCTGACGCTTGATAACCTCAGTCATCTTGTCCACGTAGTTCAACGTGTAATCCGGATGCGATCCCAGCGGGCCGCTGAAAATTGAAATAAAGCGCCCGCGGTCTTCCACCGGCGTCAGCTCGCGCTGCAAACCTTTGTAGGCAAATGGAGCGAGTGCCACGAAGGCGATGGCTCCCAAGATCACAAGGGGCCATACTTTCAGCGCCACGTTCAAGGTCTTGCCGAAGATCCCGTTGATCCATTCAAAGAACGGCTCGGTCTTCCGATACAGCCAGCCGTGCGGAGGCTTTCCGGTTTCTGGATCGCGTCCTTTCAGCAGCAGCGAGCACAACATCGGCGTCACGGTTAAAGCCGTCACGGAACTCACCACCACCGAAACCGCCAAGGTAATCCCGAACTCGTAAAACAACCTCCCGGTGGAGCCCGATTGGAAGGCAACCGGAAGGAAAACTGCTGCCAAAGTTAGCGTTGTCGCGATGATCGCGAACGCCACCTGCCGCGCACCCAGCACCGATGCCTGGATCCGTGACTCCCCTTCCTCCACCCGCCGATAAATGTTTTCCAACATCACGATCGCATCATCCACCACCAATCCAATCGCCAGCACGATCGCCAAAAGCGTTAGAAGGTTGATCGAGAACCCCAGCGCCGAGATCACCGCAAAGGTCCCGATGATCGAAATTGGAATCGCCGTCACCGGAATCAACACAGCGCGCCAGTCCCGCAGAAAGGCAAAGATCACCACGATCACGATGGCAAAAGCGACGAAGATCGTCTCGAAAACCTCGTCTACCGAACGTTCGACGAACACGGAGCCATCAAACCCGATCTCCACATTGATACCCTCCGGCATCTCCGCCTGCACCGTCGGAATCAGATACTTCACCCCGTTTGCCACGTCGAGAAGATTGGATTTCGACTGCCGCACGATCCCCAATCCCACCGTCTGCTTGTCATTGAAAAATACCTTTGTGCGATAATCCTCCGAGCCCAGCTCCGCGCGCCCCACATCCTTCAGCTTGATCTGCGAGTTCCCCCTCGTGGCGATCACTAGCTCGGAAAACGCCGCCACATCCCCCAGCTCTCCCTGGGTCCGCACGGTGAACTCCCGGTTGTAAGATTCAATCCGCCCCCCCGGCACATCCACGTTTTGCTCCAGCAGTGCCTGCCTCACATCGGATGCAGTAAGCCCATAAGAAGCCAGCCGGTCCGGGTCCAGCCACAGCCTCATCGCAAACCGCCGCTCACCTCCGATGAATATAGTACCCACCCCACTGATCGTCTGGATCCGCTGCTTGGCGATTCGGTCCACCAGATCCGTCAGTTCCTCTCTTGAATGCCTGTCGGAGGTAAACGTCAGCCACAGAATCGGGGATGCATCCGCCTCCTCCTTGGCAATGATCGGCTCTTCCACCTCGTCGGGCAGCCGCCCCCTTGCCCGACTCACCCGGTCACGCACATCATTCGCCGCCTCATCCGGATCCCGGTCCAGATTGAACTCCACCGTGATCCGCGACACCTCTTCTTGTGAGGCGGACTTCAAGACCTTGATCCCGTCGATCGCCGAAAGTTGTTCTTCCAAAGTTTCGGTTACCCGGCTTTCAACCACTTCCGAAGAAGCCCCCCGGTAAACCGTCGTCACCGAGACCGTCGGCACGTCGGTATCCGGATACTCACGCACCGCCATGCTTTGGAAAGATAGATAACCAAGCAGCATCACGATGATTGCTCCGACCATCGTGAGCACCGGCCGCTTGATGGCTGTGTCAGAAAAAATCATACGGTTACTTGGCGTTCAGTTCGCGGTCTGTCAGCGGCGGTGCCTCCGGAGTCACCACCGGCTCCACCGTTTTCAACGGCATTCCTGGGATTAGGATCAATCCTCCCACGCCTGCGGAAACGATTTCATCCCCCTCTTTCAAGTTCCCCATGACCGGCGTGATTTGCACCAGCCCGGGCACCCGCAATCCAGTTTTCACAGGCACGAACTCCGCGATCGTTCCCTTCTCCGTTGCCTTCGGATAAACCACCGCGCTCCCCCGCTTGCTCCCCATGATCGCCGTCTCGGGAACAACCAGAGCGTTTTCCACCGTCTCAAGAACCAAGGAAATGTTCGCAAACATCCCCGGCTTTACGAACCTCGGCGGGTCAATAATATACCCTTTCACCTGCGTCGCCCGCGTCTCCGCATCGATCCGCGATGAAATAAAATACACCTCGCCCGTCATCTCCCCCTCCTGCAGCGTCGCCGTTGTTAGAGTGAACGCACCGCCCGGCTGCAGCTTCGGCAGATACCTCTCAGGCACCTCAATCTCTACCTTGAGCCGCGACAGGTCGTCCACCGTCGTTAGCACCGTTTCCGGGGTCAGGAAATCCCCCACCGAAACCGTTCTACCGTTGGCAAACCCGTCAAACGGCGCCCGAATCTCGGACTTCGCCAGCCGCACTTCGAGCAAGGCGATCGAAGCCCGCAGTTGCGCTTCTTGAGCCTCCGCCTCTTCCAGTTCTACCCTGGACACAGCGGCATCAGCGAAGAGCCCGCGGTTTCGGTTCAGCACCTTTTCCGCCAGCGCGAATCTCGCACGCGCCTCGGCAAGCTGCGCTTCGATCTCCCGCGTATCGATCTTCGCCAGCACCTGGCCTTTTTTGACTTCCTGTCCTTCTTCAAACGATATGTCCCTCACCGTCCCGGAAATTTCCGAACGGAGAGTCGCGCTTTCATTCGCAGCGATCGTTCCCACGAGGCCCGCTTTTTCCTGAAGAGTCATCGTGCGGATCGGCATCACTTCCACCGCCTGCTGCCTGTCCATCATGCTGGGCGGTGCCTTAGCTACCTGTTCGTTCTGCTTACACGCCACCGCTGTTAGAAAAAGCCCCGCCCCTACGATCAGTTTTAGGTTCATCATCATTTAACCACTTCTTACCCTAGAAACCGCGAATGAACGCGAATGAACGCTAATAAGTTCCTGGAAATGAATGAATGATGAAAACTGAAGCGCTCATCCTCAGAGTGAGCCGCTCGATTCACATAACTCATTGAAAATTCGCGTTCATTGGCGTTCATTCGCGGTTTCATTTTCCCGTTCAGGCTTACCAGGTTCCACCCATCGCCCGGAACAGGGCGACGGATACCGCGAGCTGCTCGGCCTTCACCGCGTTCAGCGCGCGCTCCGCTTCCAAGCGGTTCCGCTCCGCGACCACCACATCCAAAAAGCTCACCAATCCGCCTTCATATCTCCGCGTCGATAGCTCAAAAGCCTTGGACGCTGCTGCGGCCGCACGACGCTGGGCCTGCTCGCTCCGCTCAAGGATCGGGATCGCTTGAATCGCGTTTTCAGCCTCCCGCATAGAATCAAGCACCGTCTGCCGGTAATCCGCCGTCGCCTCCTCGTGAGCCGCGACAGCCGCGTCACGCTGCAGCCTAAGGTATTTCTGCCCGGTCAAAGGCACAGTCACGTTCGGCCCCAGCGACCACACGAGCGAATCAGAGCTGAAGAGATTCCCTAGATCCATTGAATCAAATCCGCCCGATGCGCCGATCGAAACCGAAGGATAAAACGCCGCCGTCGCCACTCCGATCTCCGCATTTGCCGCCGCCACACGCCGTTCCGCCGCACGGACATCCGGCCGCTGCCTCAGAACATCCGCCGGCACCGAGACCGGCACGCGCGGAGCCTCCGGTAGCGTCGGGTCCACCGGAATGCGCGACCCCGTCGCCACCGATCCCGAAAGCACCGCCAGCGCGTTCACCAGCTCCACCCGGTCCTGATCGAGACGGATCCGCTCGGCATCGGCGGACGCCAGTTCGGATTCCGCCCGCGCAAGATCCAGCCCGCTGATCGCCCCCCCTGCCTGCTGCTTTTGCAGAAGTTCAAAAGCCCGCTGACGGAGTTCCACCGCCCTTGCTAGGATCGCCCGATCCGAATCAACCGCCCGCAAAGCCCAGTATGTCTGCGCGACCTCACCCGCCATAGCAAGTGCCAACGCGTTCAGACCTTCCCGCGCAGCCATCTCCCGCGCCTCCGCCGATTCGACCTGCCGCGCCACCTTGCCCCAGAGATCGAGTTCATAGTCCAAGGTCACGGGCACCTCAAAGTTGTTCTGAATGCTCGTATCGCCGCCCCCACCTTGTCCGCGGAAACGGGTGCGCGAGCGCTCCGCCCGCACCCCAAGATCGATCGAGGGAAAATACAGCGACCGCGTCGAAGCACTCAGCGCTCGTGCCTGCCGCAGCCTCGCCGCACCACCGGCCAGCTCCTGGTTGTACTCCAGCGCTTCCTCGATGATGGCATTCAGCGTCGGATCATCATACCGCCGCCACCACGCGCGGACCCTAGGCTCCTTACCCGCTCCCACCCGCTTCCATGTCACTCCGCTTTGGGAAAATGATGCTGGCAGCTTCACCTCTGGAACTTGGTAGTCCGGACCGACCATCTGGCAACCAGTCAGAAGCCAAAACAGCCCCAGCCCACCGGCGATTCTTGTTGTGCAAGTCATAGCTACCGCAAAAACAATCAGAAATTAGCTTGCATGCAAGCGGTTACTTGCTTTTTTTCGAGAATGCCTCAGAAACCGGAAAAAGCTCCGAAAACCAGCGCCACGGTCGCCAAAACCCGCCTGCGGATCATTGATGCCGCGCGCGAAGTCTTCGCCGAGCAAGGCATCGAAGGCGCCACAACCCGCGGTATTGCCGAGAAAGCCGGCTGCAACGAGGTCACCCTTTTCCGCCATTTCGAGTCCAAGCAGAAACTCCTGGTGGCCGTCGTCGAGGACACAACCGACGAGTTCCGCTCTCTCTGCGACTCCCCTAGCAACCTCACGGGAAACCTCCACGACGACCTGCGGAAATACGCCGTTGTTTACAATCATTCCGTCGAGCGCTGCGAAGGCATGTGCCGAGCCTTGATCGGCGAAAGCCGCCGCCGCCCGACCCTCGCCAAAGAGCTGATCGGCGACGTTCTCCAGCCGTTCCACAAAAGCCTCGTCAGCTATCTCAACAGCCAGGTCAAACAAGGTAAGGTCCGCGAGGACTGCAATCCCGAGGCGGTCGCGGAGCTGCTCACCGCCTCCATCATGGGCGCCGCCCTCCGCCGCACCTCCGGCCTTTCCAAACTCACCCGCGACCAATGGCTCGACCAGATCGTCGAGTCAATCGCCTGCTCGGTGAAGAACTAACGTCGGCCTCTGTGTGGGTTCCACCACCCGTTTTCCGCTTTCGGACCGCAGAACCCGATTCCCGCCTCTTTATTACTACCTCCGTAAAAGCTCACGGAAGACGAGTCGCTCATCTTTTCCGCTGAAACGTGACCATCGCACCAAGCGATCAAGGCCTTACCGCCAAAGCGGAAGTGCACACTGGGTTGCAAACGCTCGGCTAGGCGGCCCTCCGGGTTCACCGAACGCCTCGGTTCCGCAAAGGGATATTCCTGCAATCCACTCCCCTTCGCCAGCGCAGTGGTGGCAAACATCAAAGTTCTCGCGGAATCATCAATGTTGGAGGGCCTTTCGGGCCTGAATGGATTCGCAGGCGTCCCGCCAATATAGATGGCGTTGTAGCCGTATCCTCCCGATCCGTTCTCAAACGAATGACTCCCGTCAATATGATCACGGAAGTGCGGACACACACCCACCCGGTCGCTCCCTCCAAAGTAGGGAGAGAGGAAGCCCTTTGCCGGATCGAACTTCTTGTTCCTTCCGCTGCGGCCGCCATGCCAGCGCACCCGGTTCGGGACATCGCTCGTCGGGCAGTAGGTCCCATGGTCGGCGACGTAGCCCTCGTTCGCAATAACGAGGCTCCTCAAATTGGTCGTGGAAACCGCTTGGTGCGCCCTCGTCTTTGCCATTCTTGAGGCCCGAAAGCCAACCAAGGCAAGAACCGTCACAATCACAATGCAGACCAACAGCTCTAGCAATGTAAAGCCACACCGGCGGCGGATCACCACCTGCTGACGCGGGAACTGACTCACGGAAGTCCCCCTCCCAATCTGAAAAATCGAAAAGGCGTCGCTCCCGGGTTTACCTTCACCCGCTTCGTTTGTCCTGCGGAAACAGTGATTGACGCACCATTCTCCCCCGCCATTACGCCGCCTCTGTTAGAGCGGGCTAATACATGCCACTCTTGAAGATCCGTGCTGCCCTCGATCCAAAAATCGCCGTCCATGCGGTAACTCAACCAGTCAAACTCCACCACGGCTGCACCGCCTGATACTTTCACTTCAAGATTCCGTCCGCCCGTGAAATACTCCACCAGTTGTGGCAGACCTGTTCCCTTGGGATCTGCCGAGGGAGACGCATCACTGCGCTTCTGACTGAGGATCCATTCGCTAAAACTCGCAGGTAGAACTGACAGCGTCCCCACCGCATCTAGATCGAAACCGCCAGAGGAAAAGTCAGTCGTGAACCAATCGTTTATGAGGTTTCCCCTGCCATCCGGAGTGCCATGGGCGGGATCGACCCCACCCGCCGCAACGCCCTCCTCCATCACCTCCCCCCCCCACGCCCAGAAGTGTATCACCACCACCAACCTCGGATGGCGCGAATCCACCGAAAACATCCGCCCCCTCCCCGTTTTCAAAGTCAGCGAAAATAAGGTGTTTCCAAAAGCCTAGATCTTCCACTGATCACTGCTCACTCGGCACTGATCACTTCTTCGCAACATAAACCGTACTCTCCGATTCCTTCTCTAACAGCGGATTCGCAAACTTCACCACATGCGTTTCCACGGAAGCGAAGACCATCTCCAGATCCGCGATGAACTGTCCGTCCGGCGCATCATCCGACCACAGCGCGAACACCCCCTCGGGTAACAACTGCTCTGCCAGTTTCGCCAGCCCAGCCGTTGTGTAGAAAGCCGCGTTCTGGGCATCCAAAAGGTTCCTCGGCGAGTGGTCGATATCCAGCAGCACCGCATGGAACTTCCGCCCCGGAGTTTTTGGATCAAATCCCTTCGCAGGATCCCCCGCCAATGCGAAATAATCCCCCAGCACATACCTGCAGCGGGCATCTTCGTTCATAGCTTTCCCCAGCGGCACCAGCTCCCGCTCATGCCAATCGATGACCCCCTCCAGCGCATCCACAACCAACAGCTCTTTCACCTGCGGAAACTCCAGCGCCGCCACCGCCGTATATCCCAGCCCCAATCCACCAACCACCACATCCCAGCCTTCACCGTCCAACGCCGCCAGCCCCAGCCTCGAAAGCGCAACCTCCACCTCATGGAACATGCTCGACATCAGATACGCGTTCCCAAGCTTCACCTCATACACCACCTCCCCGCCAAGCCGCATCACCTTCCGCCTCTGCAAAATCAAATCACCAATCGGCGTCTTGCGGAAATCCAGTTCTTAAAAAAGCTTGTCCATGCGTCCCGCCACCTTCACCCGCAGCCATACCGACGGGCAAGCGATGATTCCCATTGCAGAGCATTTAGGAGGAAGCATCGTCCCCTCTTCTTTATGATTTCATGCTCAAAGTTTAATGCTTAGCCTCCCCGCATGGACGAAGAAACGACATTCTGGAAAGGCAGCCCCTCGCAATGGCTCAACATCGGCCCCTTCACGTTCGCAATCCTCCTTGCGGCGGGCATCGCGACCGGCGGTTTCTTTTTCCCGCCGGCATGGATAGGTCTCGTGATTCCTTTTTTCTACGCCCTCTGGAGCTTCCTGAAAGTACGCTGTCAGACCTTCGAGCTCACCACCGAGCGCCTCCGCATCACCACGGGAGTCATCAACTAGAGCATAGACGAAGTGGAGCTCTATCGCGTCAAGGACATACTCGTTGAGCGGAAATGGTGGATGCGCCTTACAGGCCTCGGCAACGTCCACCTGGAAACCTCCGACCGCTCCCTCCCCCACATTGACATCCCCGCCATCC
>JBGTDO010000127.1:0-22517 GCA_041748235.1 Akkermansiaceae bacterium
CCAGGTTCCGGACGGGGCTGGGAGGCTGTGTTTCGGCTCACCCGCAGGGTTAGCGCAAATCAAGGTTGCTGTGGCTTCCATGCCCTTGTGGTTACAACACTTGAGGGGATTGGGCGATCATTTCATTTTCCTCTTTAGGATGAACAAGCGGAACAAGCATTGAATATGCCAACCATCCTTCCCTGCCTCGGCGTCTCGCGTTGAGTCGGTTCCTTCGACTGACGCCGGGAAAAAACATCGCGCCCTCGCCAAAACACACGGTGCAACTATCAGGATCGGGCACGTTACACGTCGCCGAGAAGGAAACGCGCCGCCTGCTCGACGTCCTTGTCGCCGCGGCCGGAGAGGTTGGCGACGATGATGTTGGACTTAGGTAGCGAGCCCGCGACTTTTGAAACGTAGGCGATGGCATGTGCGCTTTCGAGCGCGGGAATGATCCCTTCCGTATTGGCAAGTTCCTTGAAAGCAGCGAGCGCCTCCTCATCGGTGGCGTAGGTGTATTCCACCCGGCCCGATTCTTGTAGAAAAGCATGCTCGGGACCGACCGCAGCGTAATCGAGACCTGCGGAAACCGAATGGGTGAGCTCGATCTGGCCGTCGTCGTTCGCAAGCAACCAGGTCTTTGTGCCTTGCAGGACTCCAAGTCTTCCGCCTTGGAATCGCGCCGCATGTCGCTCTGGAAGAATCCCATCGCCACCTGCTTCGACTCCGACCATACGCACGCTCTTGTCCTGGAGAAACGGGTGGAACATACCGATAGCGTTCGAGCCGCCGCCGACGCAGGCGACCAGCATGTCGGGAAGCTGGCCTTCCCGCTCCAACATTTGCTCGCGGGTTTCCACCCCAATAACGCGGTGAAAATCCCTGACGATCATCGGAAAAGGATGGGCACCAAGAGCGGATCCGAGGATGTAGTGGGTGTTGTCCACGCTGGCAACCCAGTCGCGCATTGCCTCGTTTACCGCTTCCTTTAGGGTGGCCTGACCGGCGGTGACTGCGCGGACTTCCGCACCCATGAGCCGCATGCGGGCGACGTTGAGAGCCTGCCGTTTCATGTCCACCTCGCCCATGTAGACGACGCATTCCATCCCGAACCTTGCACAGACGGTGGCGGTGGCGACACCGTGCTGACCGGCACCCGTTTCCGCGATGATCCGGGTTTTCCCAAGGCGCTTGGCCAGCAGAATCTGGCCAAGGGCGTTGTTGATCTTGTGCGCGCCGGTGTGGAGCAGGTCCTCGCGCTTCAGGTAGATTTTGGCTCCACCGAGTTTCTCGGTCCAACGCTCAGCGTAATAGAGAGGCGTCGGGCGACCCACATAGTTTTTCAGCAGGTCGTCGAGTTCCGCTTGGAAGGCCGGATCAGCTTTCGCATCCTCATAGGCTTTTGCCAGGTCCTGCAACGGAGTCATCAAGGTCTCGGGCACGAACATGCCGCCGAACTGGCCAAAGTGACCTTTCGAGTCGGGTAAAATTGCTGCAGTCATGGTAGTTTCCAGAGAGGTTTGAGCTTTTCGTATTCGGCGCGCGGCAGGAGGACGTAAATCGGGCGGCGGCCCGGGTCAACTGTTGCGATCAGCCACCGCAGACGTTCTTCCTCCATAGTTGTGCACCCTGCGGTGGCGGCGGCTCCATCACGACGCCAGATATGGAAAAAGATGGAGGAACCGCCGTTGGGAACCACCCGGGGTGGCGCGTTGTGGGCGATGAACAATTTCAGCGAGTGTGGGTAGTCGTCCTGCTTCATCTGCGCTTTTTTTTCCCACGCGGTGGTGGGCTCGCGATCGATCACGAGGTGGTGGTTGTAGTCCTTTGACCTCGGATCCTCGACCCAGAGATCGCGTGACGTCACCTGGCGGTAAGGCATTTTGGGGTGCTTCTTCACAGTCGCGTGAGCGCCCCAGATGCCGCCCAGATCGAACACGCCGACTGGCGCGCGACCATCCCCTTCCGTTTTTAAAGTAGCACCTTCGGGAACCGGATGAAGCCCCCTGCCCCAGACAAGCCCCTTGCTGCCGAGTCGGCCCTTCCACGAGTCCCCGACCTGCTGCCATTGGCCGCCCTGCTTCTCAACATAGCGGAGGGTGACGGTTGAGCTATTCCAGCCATCGGCCACGCCAAGAACGCACTGGCTGGAATCTCTTGGCAGCTCAAAGCCCAAGCCGATCATCGCTCCAAAAAAGTAAACACACAGCAGGGCCAGTCTCATGGCCGGAACATGCCCCGGATCGCAACCACGCGCAACCCATCGCTTGGAAGGCGGTGAAGTTTGAAGTTCCCACACCGGCGTTTTGCACCCATCGTTCACGGCGATGCGAAGCAAAGCTCTCTCCCTGCTGCAGGAACTCACCGAGGCGCATTCGGTCTCGGGCTTTGAAGACGAAGTCCGCGCCATTTTTGTCGACGAGCTGTCCGACGTCGGCCCCTTGGCGACCGACAAAAACGGGTCGGTCACCTGCGAGCACAACAACGAGGGGCCGCGGGTCCTCGTCGCGGGCCACATGGATGAAATTGGCTTCATGGTGCAGAACATCACGCAAGACGGATTTCTCCAGTTCGTCCCGATCGGTGGCTGGTGGAGCCAGATGTTGTTGGGACAACGGGTGCAGGTACTCAATCAGCGTGGCGACAAAATCATGGGCGTCATCGGCAGCAAGCCGGTCCACATGATGTCGCAGGCGGAGCAGAGCCAGGTGATCGGCATTGAACGGATGTTCATCGATGTCGGTGCGTCCTCACGGCGGGAGGTGGAAACCGATCTGCACATTTCACTGGGAGATCCGATCGCACCGTGGTCGCCTTTCACGCCGCTGGCGAACGAAAATCTATTCATGGCCAAAGCTTTCGACAACCGGGTGGGAATGGCTTGCGTCATACAAGCGGCACATTTCCTGGCTGAGACGGATCATCCCAACGAGCTGGTTTTCGCCGGGACGGTGCAAGAAGAGGTCGGCACCCGCGGCGCGCGAACTCTCGCGAATTTGGTAAAACCGGATGTTGCCATCATTCTGGAAGGCCCGCCCGCCGATGACACACCGGGCTTCAGCCCGTGGGAGAGCCAGGGGAAACTTGGCAACGGCGTGCAGATCCGCCTTTACGATCCAAGCGCGACCGGCAACCCCCGCCTCGCCCGGCTCGCGATCGATGTGGCTAGGGAAAGCAACATCCCGCATCAGGTGACGGTCCGGCGCAGCGGCGGGACGGACGCCGGAGCGCTTCATCAGGCAAACCAAGGCATCCCCTGCGTGGTGCTAGGCGTACCGGCGCGCTACATCCACTCCCACAACGCGATCATCGATCTCGCCGATTACTTGGCAATGGTTGAGCTGACGACGGAGCTGGCTTCACGCCTCGACGAGGACACTGTGCAATCTTTGACCACCTATCTTTAAAAAGAAGATTCTTTAACCACGAATTTCGAGAACGCAGAGACTGTGCTTCTTTTTGATTGATTCGTGGAATTCGTGAGATTCGTGGTTCATCATTTCCCCGAGGTGGTTCCAAACGCGTGATAATCGCGCGGCTGAACGCCATCGCCACTACTCTACGGTAACGCTCTTCGCCAGATTTCGCGGCTGATCAATTTCGCAGCCTCGTAGCCTAGCCACATGATAAGAGAGCAGCTGTAGCGCCACCACTGCGGGTATCGTGGCAACGAGTGGGTGCGTGCGAGGGATCGCGATATGGGCGTCCATCACTTCCTCAGCCTCCTTGTCCCCTTCCGTGATCACACCCAAGATTCTTGCTCCACGTGCGCGACATTCCTCAACATTACCTAGAGTCTTCTCTTTCCCCGGTCCCTCGCAGGCAACCGCAATCACTGGAGTGCCTGGCTGCAACAAAGCGATCGGCCCGTGCTTGAGTTCTGCGGCATGATAACCCTCCGCATGTATATATGAGATCTCCTTCAGCTTGAGAGCTCCCTCAAGTGCTACTGGATACATCGGGCCGCGGCCGATGAAAAACGCGTGTTCATCCTTCACATACGATGCCGCGATGTCCGCGATCCGATCGCTCTGATCAATCACCTTCTCCACCAGCTCCGGGATGGACGCAATCTCACGAGCGATAAGCAAACCTTCTTCACGCGAAAAACGCCTGCCCCGGCCGAGCTTCAGCGCCATCATCAACAGCACGCTGACCTGACAGGTGAAAGCCTTGGTAGAGGCCACGGAAATCTCCGGCCCGGCGTGAAGATAGACCCCGCGCCCGGTCTCGCGGGCGATGGTGGAGCCTACAGCATTGACGAGGCTCATCACGAACGCGCCTTTCTGCTGGGCCTCCTTTACCGCAGCCAAAGTATCCGCCGTTTCTCCGGACTGCGAAATGGCGATCACAAAATCGCGGTTGCCCAGAATGGGATTGCGATAGCGGAATTCCGCCGCCTGCTGCACCTCCGCATTGATGTCCGCCAGATCTTCAAAGGCATATTCACCAACCATCGCCGCATGGAGCGAAGTTCCGCAGCCGACCATGACGACGCGGGAAAGCTCCGCCAGCTCCCGCTGCGAAGTACCCATCCCGGCCAGCACTGATGATCCAAGGAGAAGGTCGAGCCGACCACGGATTGCGTTCGCCAATGCCTCGGGCTGCTCGTGGATCTCCTTCAACATGAAATGCTCATATCCACCCTTTTCCGCCGCACCGGAATCCATGGCGAGCTCCGCAATCTCTCGGGTAACAGGAACATTGTTCAGGTCGCGGATGTCAACGCTGTCTGCCGTCACAGTGGCGATGTCATCGTCATCCAGATACATGACACGCTGGGTGTGCGCAAGGATCGCACAGGCATCGGATGCGATGATCGCCTCGCCGTCGCCCACACCAATGACGATCGGGCTGCCGCGGCGCGCGGTGATGATTTTGCCCGGCTCCCGGGACGAGATGACGGCAATCCCAAACGTGCCCTCCACCTGATGCAACGCATCGCAAACAGCTTGAAAAAGATCTCCTTTGTCGCAGCTGCCGATGAGGTGTGCTAGCACCTCCGTGTCGGTTTCCGAATGGAAATGGTGACCTTTCCCTTCAAGCCTAGTCCGGATAGCGCGGTAGTTCTCAATGATGCCGTTGTGCACAAGGGCGATGTCTCCGGACTCATCGAGGTGCGGGTGCGCGTTGACCTCTGTTGGCGGGCCATGGGTGGCCCAACGGGTGTGGGCGATTCCGGTGGTGGCCTGTTTCAAAAGCTCGGAACTCCAGGTCGAGCGGGCTTTCTCGCTCAGGTTCGAGACTTTCCCGGAGGACTTTGCCACCAGAACCCGCGAATTGTCCAACAGGGCCAGCCCGGCGGAGTCATAGCCGCGATATTCGAGCCTCTTCAAGCCGCTGATCAAGACCGAAGCGGCGTTCGCTCTTCCTAGATATCCTACTATTCCACACATATGATTGTTTTTTAATGTTCACTGCCCGCAGGCATAAGGTCCTTGGCGACAACTTCGCCGGGACGGGTAGTCATCCCCGGCCAGATTTTTCTCCCGGGATAAATCAGTGTTCCAATACCGGTGTGCACCCCATCGCCGACGATCACTCCCAGCTTGCGCCTGCCGGTATCAACCAGCTCGCCCTCTACCATTGAGCGATGATTCTCACCATCGTGGCGGAGATTGGAGACGGTGGTCCCGGCTCCAAAGTTTACGCCCTCGCCAAGGATGGAATCGCCGACATATGAAAGATGGCCAACGTTCGTCCTGTCGAGGATGATGCTGTTCTTGATCTCCACGGACTGTCCAATGTGGCAGGAGTTTCCAATGCTGGTCGCGCCGCGGATGTAGCAGTTCGGGCCGATTTTGCAGTTCTCTCCGATCACGACATTGCCTTCAATGAAAACACCGGGTAGGACCCGAGATCCCCGCCCAAGTTCCAAATATCCTTCGACGACAGCGTTAGGATGAATTTCGCCCTCGATCTCGCTCTCACTCATTCTCGCGAGATAAAGCTCGTGCAAGCCCAAAAGATCCCACGGATATCTTCCTTGCTCGATCAAGCGGTGCAGCTCCGGGATTGCGTCGAGTTCTTCCAGAGAAACGTTCCCTATCGGGAAATCCTCGATCTTCCGCGTGAGTGTCAGCGGCCAGCCATGTTTGCGGAAATCCTCAATCATCCGATTTCCTCTTCTATGGTTCGGGCGAATTTTTCAATCCAGCGATCAACCGTGGCGGCATCCTTGTGCTCGACGAGGATGCGAATCTTCTTCTCGGTGCCGGAGTAGCGGATCAGTTGCCGACCCTCATTGCCGAACTCGGCGTCCGCCTCGGCGATGAGGGACTGGAGCTTTGGCAGGCTTTCCAGCGGTGGCTTCTCGCGCACCGGAAGGTTGAGCAGCTTGCTTGGATACTCGCTGATGACGCTGGACAGACACGCGAGGGATTTCCCGCTCTCGCGTATCATCTTGCAAACTTGGAGCGCGCTGACAATGCCGTCGCCGGTGGTGGCGTGATCGGCAAAGATCAAGTGACCGGAGTTTTCGCCGCCGAAAGACAGGTTTTCCGCGCGCATCTTCTCAAGCACCAGACGATCGCCCACCCCCGCGCGGATAACCTCAATCCCCTCTTTTCTCATCGCCTCATCCAGACCCAAGTTGCTCATCACGGTGGCGACCATCTTGTTGTCCCTGAGCTTCCCACCGCGCTGCAGGCAGAGAGCGCAGAGCGCAAGGGCACGGTCGCCGTGGACAACATCGCCCGCCGCAGTGGTGAAGATCACGCGGTCTCCATCGCCATCGAGAGAGATTCCTAAATCGGCACCGTTTTCCCTGACCACTCGACCAGCCGCCTCCGCGTAAAGCGCCCCGCAACCATCATTGATATTGCGTCCGTTGGGCTGCACCGCTACCTCGATCACCTCAGCTCCCAGCCGACGGAAAACCGCAGGCCCAATTTGATAAGCCGCGCCATTTCCCGCATCCAGCACCAGCCTGAGCCCCTGCAGATCCGTCCCGCCGATGCTCGCAACGGCTGCCTTGGCGTAGATCTCGATGCCTTCAGGAAAATCTTCAACTGTCCCCCCGGCCTCCCCGGATTGATCAACCTCGGCGAGCAACAGTTCCTCTAGCTCTTGCTCCATCTGATCAGGAAGCTTATAACCATCGCCTCCGAAAATTTTCATCCCGTTGTCCTCGTAGGGATTGTGGGAGGCGGTTAGCATTACCGCAGCCGTTGCCTTCAGTTCCTTGACCAGCAGGGCAACGGCCGGCGAGGGCACCACCCCGAGCTTCAGGACTCTTGCTCCTGCGGCGAGCAAGCCCTCAGCAAGCGCGCTCTCAAGAACTTGCCCTGATTCACGAGTGTCACGACCGATCAGCACTGTCGCCGTTTCGCCTCGGCCCAGCACCTGGACCACCGCGCGACCAAGCCGCCGCGCCATATCGGATGTCACCGGATACTCGTTCGCCCTTCCTCTGATTCCATCCGTTCCAAACAATTTACCCATCCTAATCCTGTCGTTGCGGCTGACGAACCTGTTCAGGAAGACTTGAACAAACAAGACGAAATCTAAATGCTGTCCCGCCAGAGCGGTCATGGCCTGCTTGCCCCAGTGTCCTGCACGGGTTTCTTGTCTCGCCAAGGCGGGTCCATCTTCCTAAAATTCCTTCACCTTGTATGAGCACCGATTCACCCTCCTCCGATGCCGAACGCCCGAAGTGGCCCATCCTGTCGGAGAAATCCGGCAAAGACGCCGTCGAGTTCGATCTCTGGGATCTTGATTCGGCTGGCGGGGAAGCGCCGGGAGACGACGACGGCGGCGAGTCAATTCCTTCGCGACGTCCGAAACAAACATCGCTCAGATCCAAGGTTCCCACCTCGCGCACCATCAACGCGCCTGTCATCCGAGAGGAAACAGCCGAGGAATCTGTCACCGAACTTTCGCCAGCTACAGAGGAAGTAGACCCGGTAGCAGCCCTGGCGTCAAAAATCACCCGAAGGGATCCTGTCATCCGTTCAGCGAGAGCAGAACGCTCGGATCTCGATGATCTGGACGACACGCCCGCGCCCCCTGTCGCGATTCCTGAGTCCAAGCCGCACGTTGTGGCGACACCCTCCATCGTCCTGGCAGAGACCAAAGCGGACGAGGAAAAAGCGGATGAAACCGCCGAAGCCAGCCCGCCCCTTTCTAGAAAACCCACCTTCCTCGGCTCCCTCACGACAGTCGAAAAAATTGGCCTCGTCGGCCTGCTCGCGATTCTTGCGATAGCCGCAGCACTCACGCTCCATCACTTCAACCGGGTCCCGACCCGGGAGCTGATCGAGGCACCTCTTGACCTTCCGATCCAGGGCCAACTGCTAACCGCCACCGAGGTCAAAACCTTTTGGCGCGAGCCGATCTTAAGCGGCGAGAAGCCTGACACCGTCCGCCGTGGCACTCAGCTGATTCCCGTGCTGGAGCTGTCTCTTGACGGGAAACCTGCGGCGGTCCGGGTCTTCTTCCGCAACGATGAGGGTCTGGTCGTCGGAGACGGCATTACACGAAGCGTCAGTGGAGAGGGCACGCTCGAGATTCCTGCCACAGCGGGATTCGATGACGTCGGGATGCACGCCGCCTACCGAACCGGTGAAAGCATCCCATGGGTTGTCGAGGTCTTTGAAGCGCCCAATCCAAACGTCCCCAGCGACAAGTTCCAAAAGCTCTTTGAAACGAAGATCTCAACCGACATTCGCTAGCTTACCAACCGCTCCCTACATTTTCCCACACCCATGACTCCACTCACACCAAAAGAAGGCTGGCACGTCCTCCACTTATTTTACCACATCGATCACTCACAGTGGTCCCTGTTTTCCGAAGAAGAGCAGCGCCAGGCGAAGGTGCGACTAACGGAGCTTGTGCAGGAAATCCGCGCCACGCCCGACACCCAACTCCTAACCTTTTCCATCGTCAGTCCCAAGGGCGATATCGGCTTCATGCTGCTGACCCCGGACCTTCACGTGGCGAACTCTTTCGAGAAACAGCTCACCCTCTCGCTCGGACCCGAGATTTTAACCCCCTCCTACTCATACTTTTCCCTCACTGAGCCTTCGGAATACACCACAACCCGCGAGCAATACATCACGGAGACCTTGATCGCGGAGAAAAACCTCACGGAGGATTCGCCGGATTACAGTGTGGAGCTGGAGGAATTCGACAAACGCATGGCTCACTATCGCAGCTACCGCGTTTATCCGCAGCTCCCCGATTGGCCGGTCGTTTGCTTCTATCCGATGTCGAAGCGCCGCAGCGGAGCGGACAATTGGTATTCTCTTGATTACGAAGCCCGCCGGGAACTCATGGCTGGCCACGCCCGCGTCGGCCGCACCTACTCCGGACGCATTCTTCAGCTGATCACCGGCTCCACCGGCCTGGATGAACATGAATGGGGCGTCACCCTCCTCGCCAAGGACACTGCGGACATCAAGGCCATCGTTTACGAAATGCGGTTCGACGAGGTTTCCGCTCGTTATGCGGAATTCGGCGATTTCTACATAGCCCTGCAGTTGCCACTCGACCAGCTTTTCAAGCGACTCTGCCTCTAGCTTCGAACTCACAGACCGAGCCGACCCGGAGGCAAGCCAGCTCTTGCCACAGCGGGAAATATGCTTAATCTCACTTCCAGATAAGGCGGGGAGAGCGTTTCCGCGTCCTGCCATACATCACCTACCGTTTTTCACCCTTTCCCATGCGCGATCAAATTCTCGAACTCCTCCGCCTCAGTCCGGAGAAGCCCCTGTCCAAAACCCAAATTTCTAAGAGCCTCGAACTCAAAGCCTCCAAAAAAGGCGAGCTTATGGACGCCTTGCAGCAACTCGTTGATGAGAAACTCGTCAACGTCGGCTCCAAGAATCTCTACTCGCTCACATCCGCGCCAAAAGACTCCCTCACTGGCTCGATCAAATTCCTGCCCAACGGCCACGCCTTTTTCTATCCGGTCATCGGAGATCCCGCCAATGAGGCGGTCGGCATTGATTTTACCATCCATTCACGGATCTTCATCCCCCGCGATCAGACCCAGACCGCCCTTGATGGCGATACCGTCCGTATCACAGCCTCGCCGCCCTCCTCGCGCCCGCGCCAACGTGGACCCGTCCCTGACGAGCAAGAGGTGCGAGGGAAAGTCATTGAGGTGATTTCCCGCCGCTCCGGCCGGATCGTTGGCACTTTCAGACGCAAGGACAAATTTGCCTGGGTGGAAACCGATGACAAAGCACTCGAAGGCCGTATCAATATCAACGGCGATACCACGGCGGAGCCGGGACAGCTCGTCGTGGTCGATCTCGAGTCGTGGGATAACCCAAAATCCGATCCCACAGGCCGTGTCATCGAGGTCCTCGGCTGGCCGGGCGACGCCGGAGTCGACATTCTCTCCACCATCGCCCGCTTCGGTCTGCGCACCTCCTTTCCAGAGGAAGTTCTGCGCGATGCCCGCGCCGTTCCCGAAGAAATTCCCCAGCAAGAAATCGACCGACGCATCGACTACCGCGACAAACTCGTTATCACCATTGACCCCGCCGATGCAAAGGATCACGACGACGCCATCTATATCGCCAGAACCCGGGCCGGCGGCTGGCTGCTCGCAGTCCACATTGCGGACGTTTCCCATTACATCAAGCCCGGCTCGCCGATGGACAAGGAAGCATCCGAGCGCGGCAACTCCACCTATCTCGTCGACCGCGTGCTGCCGATGCTTCCCACCGAGCTTTCGAACGGCATCTGCTCTCTCAAGCCGGACGTCGACCGCCTCACCAAATGCGCGATCCTTGAGATCAGCCCCGACGGCCACGTGATCAACACCAAGTTTGTCGATGCCGTGATCCACTCCCGAGCCAAGCTCTCCTACGAGCAGGCACAGGCAATTCTCGATGGCAAGCCAGCCCCGAAGGGCTCCGATCCCACCCTCGTCCCATCCATCAAAGAAGCCTGGAAAATGGCATCCCTTCTCCGCGCCAATCGTTTCGCCAACGGCGCCCTCGATCTCGAGATGTCGGAGATCAAAATCAAACTTGATGAAAACGGGCGCGCTTGTGACGCCCATCAGGTCGTCCACACTGAGTCCCACCAGCTCGTCGAAGAGTGCATGCTCATCGCCAACCAGGCGGTCGCCAAGGTCCTGCGGGAGAAGTCGAAGCCTTCCATCTACCGCATCCACGAAGATCCCGATCCATCCCGTCTCCTCGACTACACCGAGACCGCAAAGCAACACGGCTACTCTCCTGGCGACCTCACCAACCGCGCCCACATCCAGAAACTTCTCGACGAATCGAAAGGCACTCCGGAAGAGCACACCATTAAGCTTGGTCTGCTGAAATCCCTGAAGCGCGCCGCCTACTCCGGAGATCCCCTAGGCCACTACGGCCTTGCCAAAACCGACTACTGCCACTTCACCTCGCCGATCCGGCGCTACGCCGATCTCATCGTGCACCGCTCGCTGCAGCCGTTCCTGGAGAACCCTCCGAAGAACCCGGATCGGACCCCTGCATACGCCGACTTGGCAACAATTGCCCGTCACATTTCCGATACCGAGCGCACCTCCTCGGAGGCCGAGTCCGAGACCAAGCAGATCAAGCTTCTCGAATACCTCGAGTTCATCGCTTCCACCGATCAAGCCAAGGACAACGGCGAGGAAACCACCTTCGAAGGCGTCATCACCGACGTCCGCCCCATGGGCCTCATGGTCGAGATCCCGGAAATGAATGTTCGCGGCGTCGTCAAGCGCGAGGATCTCCCCCGCTCTACCAACTGGCGCTTCGAGCAGCACAACTCCGCTTGGACTTCCTTCGACGGCCGGCGCCTCGCCCTCGGTATGAAGCTCCCGCTGCGCATTATGGCCATAGATAAGGTCAAGCGCTTCGTCGATTTCGCCGTCGCAGGACCACCAACCACCGAGGGAGTGAAAAGCAGCGGCAAAGCCTCGCCCCCGCGCAGCACCGCCAAGCACGGCCACAAAAAACCAACACCGAAACCCGCCGCCCACTCCGGCCCGCAGAAAAAGCGCGGTGCCCAGCCGCCCAAGCGCACCCAAAAGCGCCGCCCACGCTGTTAGATGATCGGACAGACTGGCACTTGATCAAGAAAAGCCTTCCGCACTTCGCCGACCGGCTCAGCGCCAACGGCAGAAACCCCAAACAGGTCCTCATCGCCATCATACGCAAACTGCTCCCCCAGATCTACGGAACTCCCGAATCCCACCAGCCCGACAACCCCGAGAAAAGAGCCTTCGCCGGCTCATGAAACCTCCCCTCTGAAATCATCGACCGAACCACAAAAACCGAAAACCACTCTTGTTCTGCCAAAGCAGCAAATTGTGTGTACCCAGCATGGCCGTGATGTAAATGGGGTGCTAGCCCCCTTTGGAAAAGCCAGAACATGAAAATAAAGGGCTATCTTCTAAAGCCGACTTCGGAAGGGCGACCCGACCGTGGGAAGGAAGCCTAGGAGAATGATCTGGCCGCTGTGACGGCCTAACCAACCACGTGCCTACCTAGGGAGATCTGGTCGTGCAGGACGCCGAGAAGTCAGCAGAGCCCATAATAGTTTGGAGACGAGCCGGAATGCGAAGTCGCACAGCAAAATCGCTTGAAGGTCTCAGCCGATGAAGGACCGAACCAAATGGGAGTGCCCTAACCGCGAACCAGATGCCCCAGCCGAGAACACCAGACGACGAGGTATGGAAAGTTGGTTCGGTGAGAAGCATGTGCGCTCAGGACTACGTTCGGCCCGCTCCTCACGCGGACTCGTCCCGTGTCTGATCGGAAGCGCCGTGTACGGGCCCGTACGAACGGTGGTGTGGGACCGAGGAGCTAATCACTCCCGGGGACCCGACTCGCCATTTTTAGCATTCATGCGACGTATCAGGCCAACTACATACAACATGGCGAGTAATGCAAAGGTCGCACTAAATATCGGTCGATCAATCGCGTACGACATCATTGCGGAGCTACCGAATAAAAGGATACCTGAAGGCAATGCCCAACGAGAGGTCGGCTTAGACTCTGAGAGCAGTTTCTCTCCCCTCTTCCAGCGCAATATCAGGATCGGTATTACGATGCTGCCGCCAATCAAAAGGCCGACCCCGATCGACGTGAGTAGACTTGTTAGTTCAGAAGCCATCAATCTTGATTTTTTAGCAACTTCGAGTCCTCCTACGCCTGAGCGGCAGGGATGAGGCTTCGACTGCGGGTTGAGGTTGTAGCGGTCATGGCGGCTGGGGCTGAAGGCGGGTCAGGCGTTAGGAGTGACGTCTTGTGTGTGCCCAGCATGAGCACCTTGTAAACGAGGTTCAAGTCCCTGTGGAATTACCAAACATGAAAATGAAGAAATCACCATCCGTCCCATCAGAGAAAACGATCAGCCACTTTTACAGATTAAAATTTGCGCGGCCGTGGAGCAACGTGCAATTACTTGGGTAGCTCTCAGCCGCGCGGGCGGTTGAGAAGTCAGGAGAGCTCATAGTAGTCGGAAAAACGAGCCCGAGTGCGGAAAGGCACACAGCGCATTGACCGGAAGGTCCCTCCCGATCAAGGGCCGAACCAATGAGGATGGGATCGACCCCGTGAGACGGCGAGCCGAGTTGCAGAGCCATGGCCGTGGGAAGCATGTTGCGCTCAGGACAGGCTCCCACCCGCTACCTCCTGACGCGGGCTTATCCCTTGTCTGATAGGAACCGCCGAGTACGGACCCGTACGACCGGTGGTGTGGGACCTGTCGCTGGCTCTCCGGGCCAATCACAGGAAGCCGACTCTCCCCCTTCGCCTGCTTCTTGACCGCTTCGAAATCAGGAAGCCATTCTGCCTCGGCGAACCCAGCGGGGAAACTTCCCATCACGGAATAAGGATCAGCAATAACTTTTTATAAAAAGTCTTTAGTCGAGTTCCTTCTTCGCGAGAGATTCCTTAAGATGAGCGAGGAACTTGTTCACCTCAGGATGCTCGGAAGCGAAGAACCGATGGAACTCCTTGCCCTCAGAATCCAAGAGGATCACGGTAGGAAAACCTTCAATATTGTACTTTTCGGCGAGTGGCTCGTTCTTCTTTTTCAGTTCGGGGTCACCTTCCGGAAAATCGAGATGCACGAGGACAAAGTTATCCGAAGCCTCTTTGACGAATTCAGGTTTCGAAAACACCTGCTTTTTCATCATGATGCAGGGCGGGCACCAGTCGGAGCCGGTAAATTCGACCATCACAGCCTTGTTCTGCTCCTTCGCCAGCGCGATGGCGGCGTCGAGATCGGTTTCCCAGCCTTTCGGAGCTTTCGCGAATGCGGAGGAGGCGATAGCAGCGACACCAAGAGTCACTGCGGCAAGATGTGTAATGGCTTTCATCATTGTTATAGGCGTAAACCACGGTGGTTTTATTCTAAATTTCTTGGCTTGGGAGTGAAAAAGTTAGAGATCCACGCATGCCAACGTTTCCTCGCCTGATCATCGCCACGCGAAATGCCCACAAAACCGAGGAAATCCGGCACATCCTAGGCCACCACTTCGAGATCACAGACGTGACTTCTTATCCGGATCTTCCGGAGATCGAGGAAACCGGAACCACCTTTCTCGAGAACGCCCGCCTCAAGGCTATCGGCATCAGCAGCCACGTCGATGACTGGGTGCTGGCGGATGACTCGGGGCTTGAAGTAGATGTGCTAGACGGCCGTCCCGGCGTCTGGTCCTCCAGCTTCGGCGGCGAGGAGGGAAACCACGCCAAGAACAACGCGCGCCTCCTGACAGAAATCTATGACAGGACCGACCGCACCGCCCGCTTCCGCTGCACCCTTGTTCTTGCCAAGGATGGAAAAGAGCTGGCCACGTATCGTGGCACCGTCGAAGGGCGCATAGCGGAGATGCCTTCCGGAGCTGGCGGGTTTGGGTATGACCCCTTGTTCATCCCTGAGGGCCACCACCAAACCCTCGCGGATCTTGGCCCGGAGGTGAAGAGTCGCCTCAGCCACCGCGCCCGCGCCATCCAGGATTTTCTGCAGGCAATGGAAGCCGGAGAGCTCGCGAAAATTCAAAAATAGTTTGTCTTTCCTAACTAAATTTGAAAATCTTCACGCATGAGAAGGTCACATCTCTTCCTGCTCCTGTTACTCCCCTTCCTGGTTCTAGGAACCGGCTGCTCCTCCCGTCAGGTGAAGGCGAAGCAGCCCGTGTCCTATCGCTTTGAAAAAGGCCGCACAGCCCTCATCCGGAACGGGATCGCATACGCACCACGCGGAGCACCCGCCGCCGTCAAACGCGCCATCGCAGCGGGCAACCGCCTGCAGGGCATGCCCTACAAATGGGGCGGCGGCCATGCAAGGCACAAGGACAGCGGCTACGATTGCTCCGGCACCGTCTCCTACGTCCTCCGCGAGGCCGGCCTTCTCAAAGGCTCGATGCCATCGAAAGGCTACTATAGCTATGGTAAAAGAGGTGCCGGTAAGTGGATCACGGTCTATGTCAGAGATGGACACGTCTTCATGACCGTCGCCGGCCTCCGCCTTGATACCGGCGGCTCCGGCGCACGCAGCGGGCCGCGTTGGAAAACGGAGACACGCCAGGGGCGCGGCCATATCATGCGTCATCCGGCTGGGCTCTGATCCTGGAAAAGCGCGCTGCGGAGCTCGTGAAAATCAGCGCAGACCTTGTCGGAAAGCGCGAAATCCAGCTCGCTCGTCACCCTGTTGGGCACAATCCACGTTTTCATCCCCGCAGCATGGGCTGCCAAAAGACCGTTGTGGGAATCCTCAATCAGTAGGCACTCCTGCGCCGTCACGCCAAGCTTGTGCGCTGCGGCGAGATAAAGATCGGGCGCCGGTTTGATTCTCGGCGCATCGCCACGGCAGATGACTTCGTCGAAATACTCTAGCAGAGAGAGCTTTTCCAGCCACCCATCCACCCAATCATGCGAGGAGCTGGAAACCACCGCCAGAGGTATCCCGCGCGTCTGAATCTCTTCCAAAAGCTCCACCACTCCCGCGAGCGGCCCCTCCTGCTCCAACTCTGACCGAATCTCCGCCTGCCGCTCCTCATCCATTTTCAACCAGTCGAACTCCAGCGAAGTCAACTCGCCCAAATAGGTCTTGGGCGACCACGTGTCAAAATCCGAGCCGATGCACTTCGTGTAAAGGGCCAGCGGCAGGTCGTGACCGTGCTTCTGAAATACCCTCAGCCATGCCTGATAAATCGCCCACTCCGTATCAACGACGATCCCATCAAAATCGAACAAAACTGCGGCTGGTAGCATGCCCCTTCGATGCGGCAGGAGCAGCTTTTCGGCAAGTCAGTTTTACTTAAGACTTCCAAACTATCAAGATTCCTGTTTTTAGTTGGCAAGACAGCACAAACCGTCCATAAGCCCCTCCGTCCACTTCTAACACGACACTTCATGCGCATTCGCAACTTCATTGGCTCGTCCGCAGCGCTCCTTCTGGCCTGGCTCGGCATCACCTACTTCAACGACGTTCCAGCGGAGAGCTACCCGCCCCATGGCCGCCTCAACACCTCGTCCACATCCAAGTTGGAAGTCTCCGTTGAAGGGAAGGTGGCATCGCTTGACCTCCGGAAGATCGAGCGTTAATTGGATCATGAGCGAGGAGTCCGAGAGGAGGAGCGCGGGACCCGTCCGGCTTGATCTCGAGCCAGGAACCTACTGGTGGTGCACCTGTGGCAAAACAAGCCACGGACCGTTTTGCGATGGCTCCCATAAAGGCAGTGGGATGCAGCCCAAGAAATTCGAGATCGCGAAGACCACCCACATCAGCCTGTGCCAATGTCGCGCCACGAAGAATCCGCCACTCTGCGACGGCTCCCACCGCGATCTTTGAACCAGCTGATCCACAGCAACATCAGCCCCTGCGTTGACAAGGAGAAGCAGGAAATTTAGGCTCGGCCCATGACGTTTCCAAACCTCCTCACATTATGCATCGCAGTGGCATCGGTGGGTTGCGGGAGCCTCACGCCTTCCTCCTCATGGCAGGATTCCGTGCAGCGGCAGGTCAATCAACTCGGGTATGGGAACTGGATCGTTATCGCGGAAGCCTCCTTCCCAGCTCATAGTCGCCCCGGAACTAGCCAGGTTACCGCAGCAGCCGAGATCCCCGAGGTGGTTGATTACGTGCTCAACGCCCTGGAGGAAACCCAGCACGTCCGGCCGAAAATGTATGTCACCCGGGAGCTGCGGGCTATCGAGAACGATTTTGCCCCCGGCATTGATCAACTGCGTGAAAAGATCATGGCGTCACTTCTCGCCCATGAGCCGACCGAGCTTGACCAGCAATCCCTTCTCACGCTCCTAGAATCCGCCAACCAAAGCTTCGAGATCCTCGTCATCCGCACCCACACTGCCCTGCCCTATACCTCCGTTTTCATGGAGCTCCAGCCCGGCTACTGGGATGCCGAATCCGAAGACCGCCTCCGCGAGCGGATCCAACGCGAGCGGATGGAGCGGATAACCCGTCCGATCCCTTAACATCTACCGCAGCGTGAACCCGACCGAAGCTCTCAGAATCGAACGCGAGGCCGCGTGGATCGGCGATGCCGTCCTCGCCCTCTTCGCCCGCGAGTACGTGCTCCGCGAGCGCGGCTGCATGGATGGCATCTGGTTCACCCACCTCACCTCCAACGGTTTCCTCAGCGCCTTCGGGAATCCTACCAGCGTCGAAGCTAGAATTGGCAGGATCTATAAGTCGGATGGCCTCGCGGCGGCGCACGCCTACATTGATGCTGAGTTTCTCCCGCTTTTCAGAAAACAGATCGCTAACAAAACGAGGTGAGCGATCTCTGCACCTTGATCGCTCATTTCAACAGGGTTGAGGCGATTATCTGGTTCCTTGTCGCTCTCGGCTTGCCTTTCGCCGTAAAACCCGCGTCGCGAGTGCAATCTTTTAGCTTACTCGCCGCCAGCTTAGGATTCGTCCTGTTCGGCATCACGGATCTCCTTGAGGCTGAAAGAGACGGATCCATCCCCGCTTGGCTTTGGGCATTCAAGATGTCCTGCGCCGCGCTCCTCCTAGCATGCCGAGTTTTTTACATCGGGTGGAAGGATTTCAGGATCAATGACAGGTGGCTGTTCTTCGGCCTGTTCTGCCTAGCGGCATCCGTAGCGCTAATCATGCTGGATAAGTGAGGCGGAGTGCGCTTGCACAAAAAAGCCCCCGCACGTTTCCGTGAGAGGGCTTTGTAATGTGTGGAGAGAGGCCTTACTTAGCTTCCGCTGTGGCAGGCTCTTCGTCCTTCTTGTCCTCCGTCTTCTTCTTGGCTGCCTTTTTGGCAGGTTGTTTTTTAGCTTCCAGCTCCGGAGTCGCCTCCTCGGCTTCGGCGAGATCGTCAGCTTCGGCAGTCGGGAGATCGACCCACTCGATGATAGCCATCGGAGCGGCGTCGGTCATGCGCTGGCCGAGCTTGGTGATGCGACAGTAACCGCCTTGGCGATCCGCTGCGGCTGGTGCGACTTCAGCGAAGAGCTTGGTCACGCTGTCCTTCTGACGAAGGAAGGCGATGGCAAGACGACGTGAGTGCAGGTCGTTGCGCTTGGCTTGGGTGACCAGCTTCTCGGCGACAGGGCGCAGGGCCTTGGCTTTACCGAAAGTAGTTTTGATGCGGCCGTGCTCGATCAGGCTGCAGGCAAGGTTTGCGAGCAGTGATTTGCGGTGGGCGGTGTTGCGTTTAAGCTTGGTGGTGTTGCGGCGATGTCTCATCGGTGGCTTCCGTTAGTGGTTTGAATGAAGGGTGTGTTAGTCGTCGAGGTTCTGGGCGATGAGATCGGCCAGTCCGACCGGTGCCTCGTCTTCCGCGCCGAGGCGTGGGCCACGTGCTGCGACCGAGCCACCGGAAAGGAGGGCCGGTTCGAAGGACATGCCAAGGCCAAGGCCGAGCTCGACGAGCTTGTCCTTGATCTCGTTGAGAGATTTTTTGCCGAAGTTGCGATACTTGAGCATCTCAGCTTCCGATTTCATCGCGAGCTGACCCACCGAAGTGATGTTCGCGTTGTTAAGGCAGTTCGCCGCACGGACGGAAAGTTCGATCTCGTTGACGGACATGTTGAGCAACTTCTTGAGCGCGGCGTTTTCCTCGCTGGATTCAGCCGGTGCCTCTTCGAAGTCCACGGCGTTTTCATCGTAGTTAACGAACACGTCGAGGTGATGGCGGAGAATGGCAGATGCCTGAAGGAGCGCGTCCTGTGGGGTGATCCGGCCATCGGTCCAGATATCGAGGGTGAGCTTGTCGTAATCCGTCATCTGGCCGACTCGGGTAGTATCGACGCTGTATTTGACGCGGGTGACCGGCGAGAAGATCGAATCGATGGCGATAACGCCGATCGGCTGGTCCTTGCGCTTGTTTTCGTCGCCGGTGAAGAAGCCGCGGCCGACCCGAACCTCGAATTCGCAGTCGAACTTCACCTTCTTGTCGAGGGTGCAGATGACTTGGTCCTTGTTGACTACTGAGTAGATATTGTCTTCCTGGATGTCGCCGGCGGTGATGACACCGTCTTTCTCCACCTTGATGGAGAGGATGCGGGCCTCTTTGTCATTATGAGCGAACTTGACCTTCTTGAGGTTCAGGACGATGTCGGTCACATCTTCGACCACGCCGGGAAGGCTGGAAAACTCGTGCTGCACTCCGGCGATGCGCACGGAAGTGATGGACGCTCCTTCCAAAGAGGAAAGGAGCACGCGGCGAAGGGAGTTCCCGATGGTGTGGCCGTAGCCGCGCTCAAATGGCTCCGCGACGAACTGCGCGTAGGTGTCCGTGGCTGTTTCCTCGTTGCGAACGAGACGGTTTGGAAGCTCGAAGCGAGCAAGTGTGATGGCTGACATGTGTTTCTTGGTTGCCGGGTTTCCCTCTTGCGAGTGCGGGTGCTTGCGCATCCAGAGGACCGACGGCGCTTGATCTAATTCACTCGCGGGGCGCGAAGAGACTGCTTCCCGGGACTTCTTGCAATGTTTTTTTCGCCAAAAATCCCAGGAAATAGCGGACGAACGACATTTTCCAGCAGATAACACTTGGATTTTCGCAAAACAGAGGCATCTGTTGTAATGAGAGACCTGCATTTATTGTCCCCCGTTAGTATGAAATCCAAGAAGAACTTAACGCGATTCACCTACGAGAGCGCCGCATTCGAAGGCTGGCGTCTGTGCATCAGCCGAGGAGGAACGACCTTCACCAAATATTTCCCCGACAAAAAATACGGCGGGCCGAAAAAGTCTCTCAATGCTGCGGAGAAAGTCCTCGAAGATCTCAAAACGATTATCAACGGTGCCAAGAGAGTCAACGGCAAGCTCACTCCGACGACGATCAAAAAGAGTGAGGCTTTGCTAGCGAAGCTCTGAGGTGATCTACGCCCCGAGCCCGCTTGATCGTGGTGAACGCCGGGGCTGCGTCTTCCATGCGCGATGACGGACCTGGATAGAGCTGGTGACGGTGACGCATAGCAGGCCTTACCCTGCGGCCGCTATTTTGTTCTGGTCGGCACAGGATGAATTGTGTCGATTTCGTCACAATGTTCTTCGCCGCCATTTCCCCCTGGTCTACGGGCCTGTCGCTACTGCAGGTCCTGGGCTCCCTGGGGATCTTCCTCTATGGGATGAAAGTCATGTCCGAGGGCGTGCAAAAAGTCGCGGGTGACCGGATGCGAGCCGCCCTCGCCGGGATGACCAGTACGCGCTTCAGGGGCATCCTCACAGGTTTTTTTACCACCACTTTGGTTCAGTCCTCCTCGGCTTCGACCGTTCTCGTCGTATCCTTCGTGAATGCGGGCTTGCTCACGCTGATTCAAGCGATCGGGGTGATCATGGGAGCCAACCTCGGCACCACCACGACCGCTTGGATCGTGGCTTTGATCGGGAAATTCGAGGTCGCCAAAATCGCGCTGCCCGTGATCGGAATCGGCCTCCCATTTTTCTTTGCGGGAAAAGACAAGGGTCGCAACTGGGGCGAGACATTCATCGGTTTCGGGCTTGTCTTCCTTGGTCTGGGCCTACTCAAGGATTCCGTCCCCGACCTTCGAACCCTCTTGGCCACCGATCCCGAAGCCGCACGGATGATCGAAAACCTCATCTCAACCCTGGGCGGCCACGGGTTCGGCTCGGTGCTGGTTTTCCTTCTCGCCGGCATTCTCCTCACACTGCTGGTGCAATCGTCCTCGGCAGCGATGGCGATCACTATCACATGCGCTCTCAACGGCTGGCTTGGAGATATCGGCACCGATCCACTCGGCGTCTTTCAGAATTCCGCAGCCATCGTTCTTGGGGAAAACATCGGCACGACCGTGACCGCCTGGCTCGCCTCAACCGGTGCCAATGTGAACGCAAAACGCGCCGCGCGCGCGCATTTCACCTTCAACGTGATCGGAGTCCTCTGGTGCTTGGCCGTTTACTATCCTTTCACCAATCTCGTGTGGGGCCTAGCCAATGAACTCCCAGCCGGTCTGCGCAGCGCCAATCAAAGCCTTTCCCAATCGGAAATCGCCTTCGCCACCGCTATTTTTCACACCTCCTTCAACTTTGCCAACATCCTCGTGCTGGTCTGGTTCATCCCTCAAATGGAGCGATTCGTCTCCTGGTGGGTGAAGGGCACCGACGACGGCGCGCGGAAGGCCCAATTGAAATACATGGGCGGCACGATGGTCGAGATTGGCGAACTTAGCCTCGCCGAAGCCGATGGTGCCACCCGTCAGATGGCGGATCTCACTTCCGGCATGTTCGATGGCATGGTGGAGGTTCTAAACCGCCCGACCGAGGATCTCTCCGACCGCGTCGCCGAACTCAAGCGCATGGAGGACACCTGCGACGAGATGCTCCACGACATCACCACCTATCTGATCCAGTGCTCCACCCACGAGACCGACGCTGGCAACGCGACCAGGATCACCTCCATGCTCAGAATCGTCTCCGAGTTCGAGGAGGCCACCGACCGCATTTACCGGATGGTGAAAATCGTGCAGCGTAAATATCAAAAAGAGCGGGAGTTCATACCCGTGCAGCACAAGGAACTTTCCTCGATTGCCCTCGAGATCCGCTGCATGCTCGATATTGCCCGGAACTCGCTCAACGGCGTCGACGGAACCACTTTCGAGCGAGCCCATGAAATCGAGAGCCGCGTGGACCGCCTCCGCAAGCGCAACAACAAGGCCGCCTCGAAACGAATGCAAACCGGCTCGACCGTCCAAACGGAAATGATTTTCATCGATCTGAACAATCACATGGAAGCTGTCGGCAACCATCTCCTAAACATCATCCAGTCCAGCCGCCGGGATGGAGCCGTAGTCTGAGCAGTCAGGGCGGCGGAGAAACTTTGTAAGCCATCAACGCTCGCACTCCTGCGGGCACTCTGCTTGCTTGGCCCATGCCCTCCGTCATCCACTGGTTCCGGCGCGATCTCCGGATCGCCGATAACACGGCCCTTCACCGGGCGTCCCTCCACGGGCTCCCCGTCGTGCCGGTCTATATCCTCAGCGATTGGAAAAAAAAGCACCACTGGACCGGACCAAACCGTCAGCACTTTCTCTGCGCTTCCCTCGGCTCGTTGGCCAACAACCTCGGCACGATCAACGGCCGCCTGATCATTCGTCAGGGCGCCGCCGTCA
>JBGTDO010000128.1:0-5489 GCA_041748235.1 Akkermansiaceae bacterium
CGGAGGTCCCATATTGAGACAAGGCAGGATCGTCCATCCGTGCCTCCATGCGGCTTTTCAGAATGCCATCCACATAGTCGAAAACCTTGTGATATTTCTGAGTGCCGACGACGAGGTCTAAGTGCGGGATGCGTTCGAAGAGCTCCTGCCCGCGCGATTGCGCCATGCAGCCCATGAAACCGTAGACCACGTGCGACCGCTTCTGCCGCTGCACGCCCATGATACCCATTTTTCCTAGCGCCTTCTGCTCCGCCTGATCTCTAACAGAACAGGTGTTGATCAGGATCGCGTCCGCATCCTTCTCCGTGGGCGTCAACGTGTAGCCGCCCTCGGTGAACATCCGCGCCACCTGCTCGGTGTCGCGTTCGTTCATCTGGCAGCCGTAGGTTTTGAGGTAAACTTTGGGCATCGCGCGGGTTGGGATATTACGCCAGTTTCAGGCGCTCGTCAGAATTGATTTTCTCCGTCAGAGCCGGGTAGCCGCCGGGAAGCTGCATGTTGAAGCAGTGGAGATAGAGCGTGAAAATCTTCGGATCGAAGACATCGACCAGCTTGTCGACCGTCTGATCGAGCCGCTCTTTGTCGAGGCCCTTTGGGAGATCGCCTACGACAGAGCCCTTGCCATCATGGGGGATGCCCATGCCGTCGCAGAACATCGCCAGCATCGATTGCTGGGCGGCCATCAGATAGGCCTGCAGGATGTGCTCGCCGATGGAGTCACAGGCGCGAATCTGGAGCGTCTTGTGAATCCAGGCGTATTGGTCGGCGAGGGATTTTTTCTGCACAAAAACTGGCCGCAGCTTGCGGTTGCCGGCCAGAGTCGCGATCGCGGACTTGTAAACGTTGCGGTCATTGTTCCGGAACCAGTCGAGCATTTCAGTAACAACGGCGGGATCAACGGCGGCAAATAGTTCGTGGGATTTCACAGGTGGGGAAAGGTTGAGTGGGCGGGAAGTCAAATCGCTAGCGCCCCCAAAGGCAACAGAAGTTTCCGCCTTTTCCGGCTGCCCGAAAGACGATTTCAACCGCCAATGAACGCGAATGAACGCCAATCAAAAGACTCCGAATCAATCCTCATCCAAAATCCCCTTCTTTCCCATCATCCTCTTCATTAGCGCTCATTCGCGTTCATTCGCGGTGGAAATCCCCTCCGCCTGGTTCACCTCACGAAGGGACTGCTCCAGCGCCCACAGCACCTCCGCCTCCAGATCCTTGCCGATCGGGCGATTGCCCTTGGCGCAGTCGGAAAACCACCGTCCCAGCAGCTTGCGGCGGTCTTGGGGAAAATTTTTCGTATATCCTTCATCGTTGGCGGAGGCGAGGACCTCCACGTCCCGGCGGCCGTGGGCCCGTTCCAAGATCCGCCCGTATCGGACCAGCACCCCATCCATCAGGATCCAGGGGAAATTCAGGCTACCGGGCGGCCCCATGACCAGTTCCTTGGTTTCTCCGGTGGAAAACTTGATCCCCTCCCTCATGTCCATTTTCAGATCAGGAAGGACGCCGCCTTTGAACCACGCTGCCGAGCCTACCCCAAGCCCGCCCAGCAGCGCCCCAAGCCCATGGGTGAGGCCGCCGGTGGAGAGGTCAACTATCGCCCCGCCCGCCGCTCCAGTCGCCGCTCCCACAAGAGCGAGCTGCCCGCGACTCAGGCCCCATTTCATCCACACCTCCTCGCTCTGTAGATCGATGTCCTCAAAAGTCTCCTCGCCGCTCTCCACTTTGAGCAGGTGGTGCCGGTAAATGCCCAACAACTTGCCGAAGCACCCGCGCTCCAGCTTTTTCAGGCGCTCGAAATAGCTCTGCTTCAGATCATCCATCTTCTGCTTCCGCCGCGTCGGCATGTGCTCATCGCGATCCTCAATACGTGTTCTCACCCGCAGCTCCAGCGCCTCGGCAAGGAACTCCCGCAGAACCTCCGCTGCCTCTGTGCGGCGTTCCTCCCACTCCATCTCGATCAGGCGGATCGTCTCCTCTAGCTTCTCACGATGCCGCTCCTCGATCTCCAGCAGGGCCTTCATCAGCAGCAGCCGCTGCTCGTACTTTGCGCGGTGAGCATCAAAGGTGCGAACGAGGTTGAAGGCACTCCCGAGCTTTTCCCGCCACAGCTCCTCCTGCTCCTTTTCCACCTCATCGCGGAAGTTCATCAGGGCCAGCCGGGGTCGACCGGTCCAGCGGAGTATCTCCATCTCTGCTAGAAAATCATCCCTCAGAGGGCGGGCGGGATCGACGACATACATTACACCCGCGCCTTCCAACAGCGGCTCCAACAGGCGCTTCTCGTCCTCGAAATCGTCACCCTTTTGCTCCACGAAAAGCCTTAGCGAATCGCGCCCCGGTGTGCCTTGCCCGTGGATCTTCTGGATCGCCCGCATCGCCTCCACCGGACGTGAAAAGCCAGGAGTATCGATGAAACGCACGCATTCCTTCCTGCCGAAAATGACCTTGTGTGGCTGTGCTCGCGTCGTCTCGCCGGGAGTAGGACTCACCCGCAAAACCGCGTTGTCATCGATCTCCAGTAGGGTTGCGATAACGGCGGACTTCCCCATGTTCACGCGGCCGACGACAGCAAATTCCGGCACCCCCTCACTCATGCAGCGGCCTCCTCTTTTTCGTAGAAAAACACCTCGGCCGAGGGATCCGCCAAGCCGTCCACAAAATCGCGCCAGATGCCCTTTTCCTCATCCTTAACCGCTTGGGCCTTTCCATCGCTGTCCGCATTCACCACCAGAAAGTAAATCACCGTATCCGCCCCCGCCAAGCTGCGAACCTGCGAGTGCAGCGCGCTCATCCTTGGCGGCGAGAGCGCCCATCCCTCCGCCAGCAGCACCACCCCTGCCGGTGCTCTGCGAATCGATTTCGCTGCGGCCTCCTCACCTTTTTCATCCCATACACCCACCTCATACCACTGCCCCGGATTCACCCGCAGCCGCCGCAGCAGAAAACCCCTGAGCCCCTCTGCCTTCAGGCCCGTCCCTCCCACATCCAGCACCAGCACGCCGTCGAGCGGCTCCTCGCTCACGTCCATCCGGCGCGTCCCTGTCAGCTCTCGCCACAGTTCCCGATGCCGCTTCGCCTGAAAATCCAGCGCGCCCATCGCTCGCCTCTGCTTCATCAGCGCGAAAAGCCACAGCAGCAGCCGCGGCAACAAGCCCCAGACGAAAATCGCAGCAAACAAGAAGCTGTACCAAGTGGCGGCGGATTGCATCCGCCCAGCCAAGATCCCCCCATTCACCCACCTCGTTGCGGCAATCTCCTCGAAACCAGGTGCCCAAGCAGGGAACGCCCAAGCCCACGGAGCATACAAGACGCTGCAAACCTCATAAATCCGCCGCGCCATCCAAACGGGGGTCGTCGACTCCCAATAAAACCCAACCTCCAAAAACCAGATGCACCCCAGCAGCCCCGCCATCAGACCTAGGGAAAACATCACCGCGCCCGCCTGCGTCAGTCTCACCAGATTCCATGCCAGCGCCTGCCACGCGCGGCCTCCGTCAAGCTTTAGCCGCTTCCACCAAGCATTGTTTCCCCCGCCGAATCTTCCCACCAGCCAGGCTAGCAGTCCCGGCACAAAGCCCAGACTCCTTGCATACCGCCCTCTCAACAGCCACGCCGACGCCCCGAAGATCAGCACCAGCAGCTGCAGCCCCACCGCCACGCCCACCACCATCGGGACGTGAAAAGCCATGCGCTCCCGGTCCAGCAGCCCCGTCATCACACCGGTGCCTAACAGAAACATTCCCACCACCACAAGGCCACCGACGATAAACCTCCCGCTGCTCCAAACCTCGCCCGGCAGCTCCCGCTCGCCCCGCCTCTGATCCTCCAGCCACACCCTCATCCCGGCCCGACGCGCCTCCGCCCCCTCCATGCCCTTGATCGCCGCCCGGATCGTCGCCTCATCAAGCGTCCGAGGCGGTTCCTCCCGTGCCAGCAAGGCCTCGAAATCCACTAGATCCCTCAATGTCCACCGGTTCTTCAACACGCAAAGCTATTGCCACACCGCTCTACTAGCCAGAGCAATTACCTGCCGAACTTGACGACACATCAGCGCGCGTAGATATTTCTAAGAAATCGCTTCCCCCGTGCGTTCCCTCAATCAACAATCTGAACCGCATGAGCCTACACATAGAACCTACCAAAGAAGTCCTAGACAGACTGGCGAAGCAGAAACTTCTTCAGGGCATTTCGTCGATGCTCCTCGCCGTGTCCGTTATCGCTCTTCTCTTTTTCATCCTCGCCTGGTTCGTCCTGCCAAGCCTCCAAACCACGCCGGAGCTCCATGTCGAATACGTCTCACCCGCCACTCCCGAGGAAGAGGCCACTACCAAACCCACGGTCACCCCCACCAAAAAACCAACTCCACCGGCCGCAGCCGCGCAACCGCAGAACCGGCTCATCGCCTCTCAAGCGATGTCTCAGGTCGCCATCCCTACCGTGGACGTCGATCAGCCCTCGGAATCCATGGATTTCGGCTCCGGCCTCGAAACCTTTGGGGAAGCATGGACCCCGGAAACCGCGGAAACCGCACAGGCAGGTGAGACAGCCTCCGGCAGCGCCTTCGGCTCCACCGAGCAGACCCGGTCCGCACTCGTCGGCAGTCTCTACGATTTCAAGCAGGACCCAAGTGGTAAGCCGATCGATTACGATCCCAAAGAGCTCGACGATTTCGCGGACAAAGCCGTCGATCTCCAACGGGCGAAATTCCGCGAGGACGCTTTCCGGAAATATTTCCGCGCACCTCAGGAACTTTACCTCAGCCACGTAGCGATCCCCTACACGGGCGCCAGCGACGGCCCCCGCTTCTTCGATGCGGAAAAAGAGGTCGAACCCACCGGCTGGGTCGCAAATTATCAGGGCACCATCCGCGCTCCCATCGATGGCACGTTCCGCTTCGTCGGTATCGGTGACGATTACCTCACCGTTTTCGTGAACGACAAGCCCCGCCTTTTCGCCTCGTGGCCATCTCTCCAAGACGCCGTCCGGGGATCTTGGGACCGCTCGGAGGAAGACTCCGCCCACGTCGGCCCCTTCGGCAAGGCCAATCTGATTTATGGGGATTGGATCAAGATGACCAAAGGCGAGGAACTAAAACTCAACATCGCCCTCGGCGAGCGTCCGGGAGGAAATGTCGGCTTCGTATTGCTGATCGAGGAAAAAGGCCAGGACTACAAGACGGACTCCACCACCAGCCGCCCAATCCTGCCCCTCTTCACCACCGAGCCGATCAGCCAGGAGCGTCGTGAGGAGATTGAAAAGGATTTCGGGACCTTCATCTTCGATTGGGACAACATGCCAATCTTCCAATAGCACGCCCCGGCCGGGTCGAGCCCAAGAGCCGCCGCCAACGATTTGTCGTTTGAGCTCAAGGTGAGCGCTTGTAGAGTCCCCCATGCGCTACAATCCCGCACCCCTGACCGCCGTTGTCGCGCTGGCTGTCTTCCTAGCATATCTTGCCCTCCGCTCCGGGAAACCTGCGGCGGTGGACG
>JBGTDO010000129.1:0-55330 GCA_041748235.1 Akkermansiaceae bacterium
GTGGCTTCCAGACCTCCCGCCCGAGGCCGGACTGCTCCTGAGCGGTTAAAAGAACACCGCCTTGCCACCCCCCGAACTAAATTCCAAACGCCTCGCGCAAAGGCGTTGAACGAACGCGCCCATTTTCCTTTTTAGGTTTACTACGACTTCTCAAGGAACGGTAATCTCGCATTCTGCCGGGAAGCCTATGTCGGTGCGGAGGGCATCCTGACACACCTTGAAAACGTCGGAGAGTTGATTGGAAAGTTTCTGGAACTATCCGATTTGATCCGACTGGAGGTCCACGGTCCGGAGGCGGAAATCGAAAAACTGCGTGAGCCGCTGGCCGAGCTGAAGCCCGACTTCTACATCTGGGAGACGGGCTTGGAGCTTCCTTGCGAGGAAGAATGCTGAAGGACTTCTCAGAGGCCGAGAGCTTGGCGGATCTTGGGATCTTTTAAAGCCTCTGAGAGCAAGGGGTGACGCAGCAGAGTGCTGAACCGTCCTTCTCGGGCCAGGGACTGAAGCTCCGGATCATCGATAATGGTTGCTCTGGGGTAAGGCTCCCCGGTTTCCGGATTGATCACCGGCTCCAGCTGACGATCCTCACCGGCAACGATCATTTTCACGAGTTTCATCCGAGGATCGGAAGCCAAGGGATCGAGCCAGTCCAGCAGGGCTCCGGGGATGGCAGAGGAGAGCGACTCCTTGAAGCCTTTAGCTAGGTTCGACTCGGCGGAGTCAGCCCCGCCTGGCTGGGCGAACTCGCGGATTTCGGCAACGGACGTGGCGTGATGAAGAAAGGTCGCTGCCGTCAGGCAAAACAGAACTGCAGGAATGAGGGCGATGAGCAACCGGAACATCAGCTGCCCGGAAGAGCGAGGTCCGGCATGCTCCGCGCTTCCCGAGATCCGGAAGAAGTTGATGATCTTTCGGAGTAGATAGAAGCTTGCGAGGAAGGCTAGAATCGGCAACCCGGTGGTGATCCAGAGCGGAGAAGAGCTGCCGGTCCACTCCAGTGCAAGAGCGGGAGCCTGCTGCCAGACGCGGAAGCCGATCCACGCGCTGACGGTGAAGAACGCGGTATTGACGAGGGTCCGCGCCAAGCCGCGGATGAACATGTATCCGACGCAGAGGATAAAGATGATTAGCGCTGCGGTGCCAAGGGAAATATCCGGTAGGGAACCGATGTTCATGGAGGGGATCCAAGTGCGCGCTGCCGCAGCAGATGATCGGTAAGGACCAGGGTCGCCATGGCCTCAACAATTGGAACGGCGCGCGGCAGGACACAGGCATCGTGGCGACCGCGGCCCTGGAGAGTCGTATTTTCCCCGCTTTCCGTCACCGTATTCTGGGTCGAGATAATCGTGGCGGTCGGCTTGAAGGCAACCCGGAAGATGATATTTTCGCCATTGGAGATACCTCCTTGGATTCCGCCGGAGTGATTGGTGATGGTTCGCACCTTTCCATCCTTCATTTCGAACGGATCGTTGTGCTCTTTTCCGGTGAGCAGCGTTCCTTGGAAACCAGAGCCGATTTCGAATCCTTTGGTGGCGGGGATAGAGAGCATCGCTCCTGCCAGACACGCCTCGAGTTTGTCGAAGATCGGCTCTCCGAGCCCCGCTGGGCAGTTGCGGATGACGCATTCGATAACGCCGCCGACAGAATTGCCATCGGCCCGGATCTCCTTGATGTGAGAGATCATCATATCCGCGCTCTTTGGATCGCCGGTCCGGACAATGTTTGACTCGATGGTCTCGGGGGTGACGGTGTCCGGGTCGACGTTTGCATGGATGTGCTGAACGGTGCTGACCCAAGCAATTATCTCGATCCCCGGGTGGAGGTTATCGAGCACCTGCTTCGCGACGGCTGCTGCGGCCACGCGGCCAATGGTCTCGCGGGCGGAAGCGCGTCCGCCTCCGGAAGGCGCACGAATGCCATACTTCGCGTCGTAGGTATAATCGGCGTGGGAGGGCCGGTATTTCACCGCCATTTCCTCATAGGCGGAAGGCCGCTGATCGGTATTTCTCACCAGAATGGAGATCGGGGTCCCCAACGTTTGGCCTTCATGAATACCGGAAAGTATCTCCGCAGTATCGGCCTCCTTCCGTGGAGTAACAATCTCTGACTGGCCGGGGCGGCGGCGGTCCAACTGCTGCTGGATTTTCTCAAGCGAGACGGGAACGCGAGGCGGGCAGCCATCGATAATGACGCCGACTCCACCGCCATGGGATTCGCCGTAGGTATGGATGCGGAAGAGATGGCCGAAAGTGGAAGACATTGGGTGAGGGTAAGGATTGTGCCGGGCCGACAGGGAAGAAGCTACTGTTACTCAATGTGCTTTGCCAGCTTGAAGGGCATCAGAAATCGGAGGACGGCGGATCGAGAAGGCGGCCTTACTTCAAAGCACGTGAGTGAACCTTTCTTGATCTCGACGCCACCAGACGCACCTAACAAGTACTGGACGAGACGTGAGAAATCAGGCTCATGGCCAATGATCATCACCCGTCTGAAATCCGGGAAGGCGGAGAGTTCTTTTAGTGCCATTTCCGGACTCATTCCACATGCGAGCCATGACTGGACGACGGGACCAGGAATGCCAGCCGCAAGAGTGAAGGCATCGGCCGTTTGCTGCGCGCGGACGAGCGGGCTGCAGAGCACCAGATCCGGCAGGCTAGCGGCGGCTTGAAGAATTCTCGCCGCATTCGTCGCCTGCTCCACGCCTTTTTCCACAAGCGTGCGCGAGAAATCGTTAGGTGCTGTTAGCGCGTCTTCTGCCTTTCCGTGGCGAAGGAGGAGTAGTTCCATAATCGGCGGATGGGAGGTGAAATGATTACATCGTCATGCCACCGTCAACTGCAAGCACTTGGCCGGTGATGTAGCGGGCTGCCGGGCTGGCGAGAAAGACGACAGTCTCGGCGATGTCAGTTGTGTTACCGAAGCTAGCCAGCGGGATCCTTGTGATGACGGCTTCTTTGACATTTTCCGGGAGTTCGTCGGTCATGTCGGTGGTAATGAAGCCTGGGGCGATTGCGTTGCAGGTGACAGCGCGGCCGGCTAGCTCGCGTGCGACGGCCTTGGTGAAACCAATCAATCCGGCTTTGCTGGCGGAGTAGTTTGCTTGGCCGGCGTTTCCGATCAGCCCGATCACGGAGGCAATGTTGATGATGCGGGAGTTCTCCCCTTTCATCAGCGGGCGCATGAAGGCTTTCACGGTGTTGAACGCGCCTTTGAGGTTCGTGTCCAGAACGGTATCCCAATCATTTTCCTTCATCCGCATCAAAAGGCCATCACGCGTGACGCCCGCATTGTTGACGAGTATATTGACAGGGCCGAGTTCCTCGCCAATGCGCTTGGCCACCTCCTGCACAGCATCGTGATCGGAAACGTCCACCGCGTAGGCAGTGGACGAGCCGGGGTGCGATCTGTTGATCTCCTCAGCGGCAGCCCCGCAACTGGATTCACTGCGGCTGATCAAGGCCACCTTTGCGCCGCGGGAGGCAAATGCTCGAGCGATTTCTTGGCCGATGCCCCTTCCGGCTCCGGTGACGACGACGATCTGGTCTTTGAATAACATAATGGCTTAAGCTTGGATGGTGCGATTCAGGAGTTTCTCGAATTCCTGGAGCGCGGTCGAGTGTTTCTCCGCCTGTTCCGTATCCGGCTGCAGGAGCGAATCCGCGGCCGGTTTGCAGAAAACCTCCTGGAGCGCCACCAGATCGTGACCTGCTGCGGCTGCGGCGATAAGAGCGGCACCGAGAGCTGCAGAGTTGGCAACATCGAGCCGCTCCACGGGAGCCTGGAAAACATTCGCAACCAGCTGCGCGATTCCATCATTTTTTGAGGCACCCCCGGTGAGCCGGATCCGCTCGGGGGCGACGCCGATCCAAGCGGAGTGAAGCCGCATGTTGAGAAACTGACCCTCCAGCAGGGACCGGATCCGCAGCGCGACCGTGGCTTCTTCTTTGAAATCTGTAACGGGGGCCTCGAAATCGTGGCGGGGTGTAATCTCGGCTCCGTAGAACGGAAGTGTTAGATTGTTACCAGCCGAGGAGGAGCTGCTCTCAAGGGGGATTTTCTCGAAAGCGGACCACTCGACGCCGAGTTCGTCCCGCAGCGCTTCGCGGGCCAGCGAGCCGTTGCGGAAGCAGATGAGCGACATGAAGCCCCCAGCGGGATTTCCGAAGACATGCCCGTAACCTTTGGGATCGGTCTTTGCGGTGGGCATCGCTGCAAAGAATGTGTCGCTGGTCCCGAGCGAAATCACAACCTGACCGGGAGTCGTGGCTCCCATCCCGACCAGAGACGCCGGATTGTCCCCGGTAAACGGACAGATTTGGCAATTCCCAGAGAAGCCGTGCTTCTTCAGGAAATATCCCGAGATCGTGCCCCGCGGCTCCATGCACGAACCAGGCTGCGGCAGCTTCAAGGCAAGACCTGGCGCGGTGGCCTCAAGGAGCTCGGGATCCCATTTCAAGGAATCGAGATTAAGCAGGTTCATGCCAGCTCCGTCTCCAAAATCAATTGGCATCGATTCTCCAGCCAGAACCGATGCGATGAAGGAGCTGACCAGGTGAATGTGCGCCGTCTTCTTGTAAGCTTCGGGGTTGTTTTTATAAAACCGGCGGATCTGCGGGCCTGTGAATCGTTCGACTGCCACCGAACCGGAGCGGGAGCACACGCCGCCAGGCCCACCCATGGCATCCGTGATCTCCCGACACTCGTCCCCTGTCGATGTGTCCATCCAGATCGGGGAGCTTTTGCGGGTGAGGGTGGAACCGAGTTGCGAGGAAAGCGATTGCTTCGGGTCGAGTTTGGAGACGACGGTTTCGAAATCGGAGCCAAGATAAACGGAGCCGTGTTGCTGCCCCGAGCCGGCGATCATCTTGATCTGTGACAGATCGGTCTCCTGTGAGAGCGTCCCTAACAGAAGATCCAGAGCGTCCAGCCACATTTTTGGATGTGCATGAACCTCGCCGTTTTTTCCACCAGGGATGAAACCGCTGGGAGAACCGTATGCTGGAAGATCCTTTCCAAAGTTGACAGAATGACAGGCGACGATTTTCCCTGCTGCCGGATCGAGGACGAGTCCGCTTAAGGATTGAGTGGAGGAATCGAGACCGAGGAACATGCTCGGAAGCTTTTGGCCAAACCGGCCTGATACAAGTCTGAAACGAAAAAAGAGCGGCTGCCGAAGCAACCGCTCTTGGAATAATTGGTTCGAGAACTGCGAATTAGAAGCGAACGGCAAGCATTGCGCCACCGACGAATTCGTTTTCGTAGTCAACACCCTGCTTGTGACCAAGACCCCATGAATGAGCAACGAATGGAGAGATCGTTGCGTTCTCACGGAATGCGTAGTCGAGGGCGATTTTCGCGGTTACGTGGGCGAACTCCTCTGCTTCCCAGAGATAACCAGCGGTCACGCCGGTGCTGAGGGTAAGACACTCGTTGATCTCGAATCCCTTCCCGAAGAATGCCTCGGAGTAGCCTTGGTTATCACCACTGACGTCCCAGAAGTGGGTAAGAGACGCTTCAAAGCCGAAGAACTCGCGGGACAGGCTGAAATAAACCTCCTGAGTGTCGCGAACATTTGCATTGGCGAAGCTGTTGTCGAAGTAGTAGTAGATGTAACCCACCGCTGCGGTCGCGAAGCCAAGATCACGGGACACTTCCGCGTAGAGGTCGATTTCATTGTACGATTCGTCGTTGCGACCGACGAAGCCAGGGGCATTGTGGACGCTACCGTACCAAGCACCTGCGCTGACGCCGAAGCCTTGGAGTTCAGCGGCGACATCAACTCCGACTTCCACGAGGTCGTCACCGAAGGTCTGACCGCGAAAGAGGTACTCGCTGGTGTAGCCAGTGTGGATTTCATATTCGACTTCAGCCGAGGCGTTGCCGACCACGAGGGCGGAGGCAGCGGCCAGGGCGCCAATGGTTTTGCAGTAGTTTTGCATAGTGTTGTTGTTGGTTTCGATTGCTGCTTGCGTCCTAGACTAGACCTGGTTGGTCCAGAAAAGGATGTGAGTCCGGGTAGCCTCCAGCTTGCCAGATTTCAACTGGGAGCATTCCGTTAGGGAGTTAATTAACAACCCTTAACTAAATGTCCAGACAAAATTAGGTAACCGGTCAGCTAGCGTCTCGAGCGGACGTTTAGGGGTTGGCCATTTCCGAAGCAAGGCCTTTGAGGATCTTTTTTCGCCTCTAGCAACCCCTGTCTTTTCAGCAGTTACGGGGCTTAGCGGGCCTCCCTATGTATTGGCACGCCAGTTGCTTTGGGTGCTCTGCCGCTCCTAACCGAATCAACGGAGGACCGGAAACAATCCGACAACCCCGACCTATATGACCAGACGACATCCAACGACCATGCGAGCCCTTGCCCTTGCGGCGCTGGCCTGCTTCGCAGTTCCCCTCCTACCCTCGGCTGCTCTCGGGCAGGAGACAGAAGTGGTGACACCCATCGAACAAGTGGCCACACCTACGGCCGATGCCGAGGTACCTCCGGCTGCTGAAGAGGAGGCTCCGGCGGAGGGCAGCTACGAGGCTTTCATGGCGAGCCCCGATGCAGCCATGTTCACGGTGAACAACCTGTGGATCCTCATTTCGGCCGCGCTGGTCTTCATCATGCACCTTGGCTTCTCCACGGTGGAGTCCGGCTTGTGCCAGAGGAAAAATACGGTGAACATCTTGTTCAAGAACGTCTTCATCGTGTGCATTGGCGCTCTCGGCTATATGGCCTATGGATTCAACGCAATGTATCCGGGCGATGCAACGGCTGGAGCTTGGAATGGTTTCTTCGCAATCGGAGGGCCCCTCATGAATGGCTTCGCTGACGAGGCCGAACGCACGGCAAATACAACCGGTGCGTATGGTTCCTACACCATCTGGTCGGATTTCATCTTCCAAGCCATGTTTGCAGCAACTGCGGCCACCATTGTGTCCGGCGCAGTGGCCGAGCGAGTGAAGCTCACCAGCTTCATGATCTACGCAGCTATCCTTGTCACTTTCATCTACCCGATCACTGGCTCATGGGAGTGGGGTATCGGCGGCTGGTTGAATACAGTTGGCGCAGACAAGTTCGGCGGTGAGTTCGTTGACTTTGCCGGTTCCTCCCTCGTTCATGCCTTCGGAGGTTTCGCAGCCTTGGCCGCAGTGATCGTCCTCGGCCCACGCCGTGGAAAATATACCAAGGATGGTGTGAAGCCGATCCTTCCCCACAGCCTCCCGCTGGCAGCCATCGGTGTGTTCCTTCTCTTCTTGGGCTGGTTCGGCTTCAATGGCGGCTCGGTTCTCAGCGCTGATCCTGAAAGCGTTTCCCGCGTCTTCGTTACCACCGCGATGGCTGGTTTCGCAGGAGGCATTGCAGCAATTTTCACCTCATGGATGATCCTTAAGAAGCCGGATCTCTCCATGGGTCTGAACGGGATGCTTGCAGGCCTCGTTGGTATTACCGCAGGTGCGGGAGCCATCACCCCTTGGGGAGCTGTCGTGGTGGGTGGAATCGCAGGTATCCTTGTGGTCGTCTCCGTCATCTTCTTTGACAAGGTGAAGATCGACGATCCGGTCGGCGCAATCTCTGTCCACGGGGTCTGCGGCGTTTGGGGAACTCTCGCAGTGGGTATCTTCGGTCAGGAGGCTCTCAACGGCGGAGAAATCAGCTTCATGACCCAGCTCATTGGCACCCTCTCAATCTCCGCATTTGCCTTCCTCGCATCGCTTGTCCTATTCCTCATCCTCAAAGCCGTGATGGGTGTCCGGGTTGACGCGCAGGAGGAAGAAGAAGGTCTCGACGTCGCAGAGCATGGCTCCCCGGCCTACAGCGACGGCCACGCCTGATCTCTATAGCATTTAACCCCCAAACGGGTGGACCGGAAACGGTCCGCCCGTTTTTCGTTTGCCGGTGAGGCGCGTTTGGCTACCAATGGGCGCATGAAGCGTCAGATATTGCGGCTGTTTATGGCAATTCTGTTGGTCGGCTTCACTGCTCTGGCCGCATGGATGTGGACGCGGTCCTTCGACAAGAAAGCGGACCCGCAGGCGCGTTTTGAAATCCAAGGAGTGCGATTGAGGCAGGATCGGTCCAACGTGTGGCTCGACCTCCATCTTCGGAAAAGCGGCGTTGCGAAGCACGATCTTAGCAAGCCCGTGCGGCTCATCACAGCTGATCAAACAAGCCACGAAGCCGCTGACACGACCTTCGCTGGAGACCCCGAAAGCGGGTTCACTGATATCTGGTTCAAGTTCTGGCTGGAGGAAAAGAACCTCGAAGGTCCGATCAAGCTGCAGATCAACGATGGACAGCTGCGGGTGAAAACCAGCGAGGAGCTGCCGGTGCTCGACGAGGGTAAGGACACGGTTTTTAAGTCTGTTGATTGGAGAAAAACATGGCTTGGCTTTTAATAGACAACTCCAACTCGCGCACCAAGTTCGCCCTGGGAGACCGGGAGGGGCTTAACGACTGGCGCGCGGTGCTAGCGACGGAACAGCTTGATGAAGGGCGGCTCGAAAAACTTCTTGAAGTCGTGGGCTTCAGCAAAGTCGTCTTCGCCTCGGTGGTTCCTAGCAGAGCGGATTTTCTCAAACAGTTTTTCCGCGACCGCTGCGATTGCCACTCGCTCAACCATTTGAGCCCGCTTGGCTATGGGTTCGAACTTCCACATCCAGAGCAGATCGGAAACGACCGACTGGCGAACGTGAGGGCGCTAAAGGAGCGTCATAGGGGCCCCGCCGTTGCCATTGATTTTGGGACCGCCGTCACCTTCAGCATTCTCTCGGCCCACGGGAATTTTTCCGGTGGGGTGATCGCGCCGGGAATGGCGGCGATGACAGAGTACCTCGCAAGACGCACCGCCCAGCTACCTCTGATTGAGCCGATCGAGAGGGCTTCCGCGATCGGCAAAGACACGGTGGCGGCGATGCAAGTGGGTGCCGTGCTCGGACATCGTGGGATGGTCCGCGAGATCGTTTCCGAGTTGGTCCGGGAACTCGGTGGTAAGCCCGCTATCGTCGCAACGGGAGGCGGAGCCACGTTTTTCGACTCAGGCTGCCCCGGACTCGTTCACGAGGTGGTTCCGGATCTGACGTTGGAAGGCCTGAGGCTGGTTGGAAAAAGCCTGTTTCATCCGCAGGCTGATCAATAATCCCGCCGCTGATCATTTTATGTAGATCTTTTACACGGGCGGGGATAGGCAGGTCGCGACAATGAGCGAGCGACCCTTGGCCATAGGTATAGATTTCGGCGGCACCAGCGTGAAAGCGGGTGTGGTCCGGGGATGTGAGATCATCGACCACGCGCCACCCATCGCGACCCAGGATTTCGGCACACCACAAGATCTCATTAGCACCATCATTCGCTCCATTGAGGATTTGCGTGTCCGCCATCCGGACGTGCGCGCGGTGGGAATCGGAATGCCGGGGTTCGTGGATTTCAAAAAGGGCCTGGTGCTCAATTTGACCAACGTGCGGGGATGGCAGGACATTCCACTAAAAACCATTCTTGAGGATAAGCTGAAGCTTCCAGTCGTCGCTGAGAATGACGCGAACTGCATGGCGTTCGCGGAGTGGAAAGTGGGCGCTGGACGAGGCTACTCGCACCTCGTCTGCATCTCCCTCGGCACAGGCGTGGGAGGAGGCGTCATTGTGAACGGCCAGATGGTCCGTGGAGCAAAATACGCCGCAGGAGAGATCGGCCAGACCTCCATCGATTATCAGGGCCGCCAAGGCCACTATGGCAACCTCGGCGCTCTTGAAGATTACATCGGAAACGGGGAAATCGCCCATGACGCGCAGATTTCCTACAAGGCGGCGGGCGTGACCAAGGATATCGAGGACTGCACACCCGCAGCTTTGGCTGAAGCCGCACGTCACGGGGATGAGATCGCCCTTGGCCAGTGGAAACTCATCGGCCGCATGCTGGCCACCGCCGCCATGAATACCTGCTGGCTGCTCAACCCCGAGGCGATCGTCATAGGCGGCGGCGTCGCGCGCGCCGGGGATCTGCTTTTCATTCCGTTCCGCGAGCACCTGCTTCGCCAGCTTTCAACACCATTCAAAGAAAGTCTTGCCATACTTCCTGCGGCCTTTGGGCATGAGGCGGGAACCGTCGGCGCAGCCGCGCTCGCCCTTGAAGAAGCGGGCTTTTAATAAAAGTCATTCCACTTTGCTGATTTTCATTGGCGGAGTATCGAGTCTCTCACCGGACTTCAATCCCAGCAGCTTCTGATAGAGCGGGCTGTCGGGACTCAGGAGCGTGACCTCTTTCCCCTGAAATAGAATTTCCAGACCACCGGATGTGGGCGCGAGCAAGAAAGTGGACAGTTCACCGCTGCCACTCCTTTCAGTTTCGACAAGAGCACCTGCCTCGATCGCATCGCCATCGGAAAAGTCGGGAAGCCGGAGGCTTTCGAAAGCCCTTAGTGTTTGTGCGAGTTCCTTGACCTGTCTTGCCTGGCCGGTGGCGAGATAGGATTCCTCAAGACTACGGGTGTCGTACTTGCTCTCCGCCTTCGAGCCGGGATCGGTCGCAGCGGCGTGTGCGTCCATCGCCGCCTTCGCCAGCCGTTCCAACCTCGCTCTGAGCTCGGCGCGAATCAGTTCCACTAAATCAGATTTCATGTCGGGATGGGGCACTATCGGGGAAATGACAAGCGTTTGCAATACATTGCCAAAAGTGGAGGCTTGACCCGGCGCGGCGCGATAGGCAGTTTGTGCGCCCGTTGTTGCCTCGGTGGCTTTTCAACGGGATCAAACGAACTCACAAATCGATAGGTATGGCTGCGAAGATTTATACAAACAAGGACGCGAATCTTACTTCGCTCAAGAAGAAGACGCTCGCCGTGATCGGCTTTGGCTCGCAAGGCCATGCCCACGCGCTGAACTTGAAAGACAGTGGACTCAAGGTTATCATCGGCCTCTACAAGAAATCGAAGTCCCGCGAGGTTGCCCAAAAACTCGGCTTCGAAGTGATGGACACCGCTGACGCGGTCAAAGCAGCCGACGTGATCTTTGTCGCCACTCCCGATACGGTGATTCCTTCCGTTTATGAAAAGGACATCGCGCCGCACCTCACCAAGGGCAAAACTCTCCTCTTCTCGCACGGCTTCGCCGTCCACTTCAAGACCATTGAGGTCCCCGCCGATGTGGATGTAATCCTCGTCGCACCAAAAGGCCCTGGCCACACCGTCCGCTCCCAGTTCGTGGACGGCAAAGGTGTTCCCGGCCTGATCGCGATCCACCAGGATGTTTCCGGAAAAGCCAAGACCACCGCACTCGCATGGGCGCGGGGAGTCGGCTGCACCCGTGCCGGTGTTTTTGAGACCAACTTCCGTGAAGAAACCGTGACCGACCTCTTCGGTGAGCAAGTCGTCCTCTGCGGCGGTGCCACCGCACTGGTCAAAGCGGGCTTCGAAGTTCTCGTTGAAGCTGGGTACCAGCCGGAGATGGCCTATTTCGAGTGCTTGCACGAACTCAAGCTCATCGTCGATCTGATGAACGAGTCCGGCATCGCTGGCATGCGTTTCTCAATTTCCGAGACCGCAGAATACGGTGACGTGACTGTCGGTCCGAAGATCATCGATGCATCGGTCAAGAAGCGCATGGTCAAGCAGCTCAAGGAAATCGAGAGCGGCAAGTTCGCCAAAGAGTGGACCAACGAGTACAACACCGGCAGCAAGAACTTCAACGCGCTGCGCAAAGAAGGAGAAGCTCACCAGATCGAAAAAGTCGGCGAGAAGCTCCGCTCTACCATGAGCTGGATCAAGCAGACCAAGCTGAAAAAAGGAGCCAGCCAGGCCAGCTACGTTTCATCTTCTAAGTAGGCGAATGTTTTTCGAGAACGCCCGGCAGCCGAAAGGTCGCCGGGCGTTTTTCTTGGGTCTGCCCTGCTAGCGGGTAGCAGGCAGCCAGGCCTTGGCGCCGGCACTGCGGCGCTCGCTCTCTCGGAAAAAGCCGGCAAGCCCGCGGCGATGCTCCAGATCGGCAATGGCATCAGCCGCCTTGGCGTAACGCCAGCGAAAGCCTCCCTCCCGCAGACGCAAAGGGTCCGCCCAGCGGCTTTTGAGAACCAGCTCCGTCTCGGTGTTCATAAATGCCGCACCGACCTCCAGCATCCACTCGGTAGCGGGAAGCCCGACAGGCATCCCGATGGTGTCGCGGAAATGGCGCATCCACTCTCGGTTCGTCGGGAAGTCAGGTGCCGTCAGATTCATGATCCCGGCGATGAAAGGGTCCCGCATCACGAACTCAACGGCGCGCAAAAAATCCTCCATGTGGATCCAGCTCACCCGCTGGTTGCCGCTGCCCATCGCGCCACCGAGTGCACGGTTGGTGAGGCCGGTAAGAACATCATAGACTGTATCAGGCTCGTTCGCCAAAACCATCCCGATCCGTAGCGCCACCTTCCGCGTTACTGCGGGGACCTTCGCCGCAAAGAAAGCGTCTTCCCAAGCCCGCGCGACCTGATGGGAAAAGCCCTCCCCCGCCTCCCCGTGCCACTCATCCTGCGGCCGATCTTCGGCGTGACGGTACCAGGTGGCCGTGCTGGCATTGAGCCACAGCTTCGGCGGCACGCGGCATTCGGCGATTGCTCTGCCGATCGTTTCGGTGGCCTCCACCCGGCTGCGGATGATCTCGTCCCGGTTCTCCGCGTTGTAACGGCAGTTCACGCTGCGGCCTGCGAGGTTGATCACCAACTCCGCACCTTCGAGGGCGTAGGTCCAAGGTCCCTGCGTTTTTCCGTCCCACTCCAGAAACATGCCGTCGCCGCTCCAGCCTTTGCGGTGGCGTGCGATCGCGACGACCTCCCTTCCGTTTCTAATGAAGTGTCGACACAGATATCTGCCCAGAAAGCCGTTCGCGCCGATGATGACAACTGTCGTATTCATAAAAAAGTGGGGGTGGTTTAGCCTAGGAACTTGCTTGCGAGCTGGATCGCCAGCCCGTGCTTCATTGAGGAGACGCGGTCTGACATTTTGGAAGCGAAGCTGACGAACTCCTCCAACTGCTTCACCTGATTATGGAAAGCCTTGGCTTCGGCGCTCTTCATGTCCTTGGTCTCCTCCGCACATTTGTTTAGCAGCGCCAGGGCTGGCTCGATCTCCCGTCGCTTCCTTTCGCGGGCGATGATCGTGAACATCTGCCACACGTCCTTTTCCGCCTCATAGAAATCCCGCCGCTCACCCTTGATGACGATCATCCGGATCAGGCCCCAGTTCACCAGCTCCTTCAGGTTCGTATGGGCGTTGCCCCTGCTGACCTCCAGCTCCTGCATCACGTCATCCGTGCACAGCGGCTGCGGCGAGGTCATTAGCAGCGCATGGATCTGCGCCATGGTCCGGTTGATCCCCCACTGCGTTCCCAAGGCACCCCACTGCGCAATGAACTCCTCCCGCGCCTGCTTCAATCGATCCGCTCCAACCTTCATATCTTTCATTAAATACTGAAAGTTCGGAGTTTCAAGAGAAATTTCTCGGACGTACGCCCGCAAGCTGTTGATTCAAGAGATCCGGGCACAAAAAAACCGCTCTCCCACGGGGGGCAGGAAAGCGGTTGATTCGTAAACTGTAAAAGACTTAAAGAGATGCTTTCAGCGAATCAAACTTGGTGCGCTTGGTGTTCAGCTCACGCTCCAGGTTTTCGATCTCTTGACCGAGGCTCAGCATGGTGCTGAGCTTGTTCTGCATGCTGCCTTTTCCGCCGCTGTTTTTAGACCCGCGACCCGATGAAAGGCCGGCGTTCTTCAGCCAGGTAGCGATAGTCAGCTGGGAAATGCCGAACTTGGCTGCGGCTGCGCTTTGGCCTCCACGTCCGTTGGCTGCGTTATAATCCGACACGAAGGAGACCACTTTGCTTTTCTCCTCTGTCGTGTAGCGCTTACCGCGCACGATGTCTTTTCTGTTTGATGTACTCATTGCGCCCTCAACATACTGCGAGCGAATACCGAGGCAAGATAAATTTATAATAATGAAAAAAATGCAAGCCGTATCATTTCAACGCGGTCATTAACTTCTCCAGATCGGTATAGTCATCCCACCAGACATCAGCGCCTGACCTGATCTTTTCCCGTTGTACAACTCCCCCGAAGCCGATCATCAGATCCACATCCGGCTTTGTCTCCAGATCGGAAATTCCGTCTCCTATCATGATGACGCGACGTGGCAGCATGGCTTCCTTCCACTGCCGGATGATCTCGTTCTTACCAAGGTTCCGGGTGCTGGGATAATCTTCACCATAACCCGTATATTCTCCTAACTCATTGAAATGGAGTGGGACAGCCTCCACGTGGCGAACCCCCAGATACCTTGCTACAGGTTGGATCGCGGGAGTGAAACCACCGGAAAGAATAACCGGTAGCCAGCCGTGTTCCTTTGCCATTCTGATCAACACGGCGGCACCGGGAACAACGTTATCAATGTATTGCTGAGCAACCGCTTCGACGATAGCCTTACCCGGCCTGATGATCTCCATTCTCCTCTTGAACACCTCGGCCAAGGGCACCTCACCATTCATGGCCGCATTGGTCAAAGCCTCCACCTCTGCAAAGATTGCAGGGTTCGAAAGCCTTGCAATTTCATCAATACCCTCCATCGCCGATAAAGTGGAATCACAATCGATGAACAGGAGCCGACCTTTCGGTTTCGTCAGCGGATGAATCTCCACCAGTGCCCCCACGTCCACCAGGTTGAACAGGTCGACCATGTCATTATTGCTAAGCCTAACGCAGCCGTGGCTGGCGGGCTGGCCGATGAGATCCTCGCGATTGGTGCCGTGAATATAAATGTATCGCGAGCTGGTGTTCTTGTTCCCGGGATCCAGCCCGTCAAGCCTCAGGATGCGGCTTAGAATGAGATCTTCATCCGTGGTGTTCCCCTGCGACCATATCCCGACTGGCACCCTTGCATCGAACCTGGTGTACATGGGCTGCCCCTCCCCGATCTTATCAGAGATGGCAAAGCGTCCCGTGGGGGTGCGGAAGCTGCCTTCAGTAAATCCCATACCTTTTTCCGCCGTGGAGACGTTATACCTGCGGACGAGCTCGTCGTTGATGAAAAGATCCAGCATTTGCTGATCCATTGAGACGGAGAGGCGGATGGGAGAGATCATGAATTGATTTGGAAAACGGCCAGAGCATTATGCCCCCCCATGCCATGGGCAAGTTTGAAGACCGGGCCTTTGCAGGGGCAGGCCGATGAAGGCACATTCCAGGGATCGATCCCGACTGTACCGGGAAAATTTGGCGGTAAGACCTCATCGCGAAGAAAGCGTGTCAGGATGGCACTCTCTAACAAACCACTGGCACCGACGGTGTGCCCCACGAAGGGCTTGAGCAGGTGAACCGTGGCTGATTGATCCAAAATTGCTTTTTTGAAAATGGCTCGCTCAGCGGCTGCCTGGGTGCGGGTGCCGGTGGCATGGGGGCAGATGGCAGCGGGTTGACCGAGCGACTCAGCCGCCTGCTGCAGCAGCAGAGCGGCTCTGCCCCCGTCTTTGGGCACGCCGACGGGATCGGCACCGTCGGAGTTGTTAGAAAAATGACTGAGGCGGACTTTTCCCCTCTCCACTGATGAAATTGCGATCGCAGCCGCGCCTTCCCCGGGAACGAAGCCGTCGGTTGAATTCGCGTATGGGTTCAGCGGAGAGCGGGTTCCAAGGAGGCCGGATGCCGCGTAGTTGTCCAAAAGCAGCGGGACCAGCGGAAGATCGACGGCCACAACCAGAGCCCGGATGACGTGACCGGCATCGAGCAACATCTTCGCGAGACCCAGGGCATCAAGCCCGGCCGAGCAGCCGCTGGCGAGAACGTGGCTCGGACCGAGGATTCCCAGCTCGATGGAGACTGCGGTGGCGGGCTCGCTGTGGATGGTATTGCTCGCTGCCATGAGCTTGAAAGGCCGCCGGTCCGGCCATGGGTCGAGCCAGCCGGCCGCATTTCCGCGACTGGTGCCAACGATCAAGGCCGCCTCCTCCAGCTCAGCCGCCGTCCAACCGGCTTCGGAAACCGCCTGCCGCGCCACATGGAGAGCGGCCATGGAGGCGGGACTCCATTTCCGGTTGTTCAGCAGTTTCCTCGGTGAGATCCAAGCACCAGGCAGGTCCGCGTGCGGGCTTCCGGCTCCCAGGATCTCCGCCATCGGCCTGATGGCGTTGCGGCCAGCCATGATTGCGTTGAAATGGCTCTCGATATCATGGCCCAAGGACGAGAGAGCGCCCAGTCCGACGATGGAAGTTGGATTGCTGATGCCCTGCGGTACCAAGCTGAGCGGCCACGGCAATTCAAAACCTCCTTTTCCGGCACTTTCGGCCTTTGCGCACGCGCTCCCCATGCCTCATAAGCACCGGGCCAATGAAATCCGTTCTGCAGACGATCAATGGGGGGGCGCAGTATTTAGATAAGCGCGGCGTGGAGGACGCGCGGCGGAACATGGAACATCTGCTGGCCCATCAGCTGGGATGCACCCGGATGCAGCTCTACACGCAGTTCGACAAGCCGCTGGAAGAATCCGATCTCGCGCCGCTAAGGGATGCACTGAAAAAACGCGGAGAGGGAGTTCCGCTGCAGCACCTGCTCGGGGTGGTGCACTTCCTGGGGCGCGATTTCATCTGCGATGGCCGTGGCCTGATTCCACGCCCGGAGACGGAGGAGCTGGCGGAGATGATCTTGAAACGGCTGCCCGAGGGCCCGCTCGAAATCTTGGACATGGGCTGTGGGTCCGGAGTCCTAGGGCTGACCTTGGCAGCCGAGATAGCCGGCTGCCATGTGAGACTTGCCGATTTTTCTTCGGACGCCCTCTCCCTCAGCCGAGAAAACGCGGCGAGCTTGAAAATTGAAAACGTGTCCTTCACGGAGAGCGACCTGTTTCAAAAAATCACCGGTACATTTGACCTTATCGTCGCGAATTTGCCCTACGTTCCGATCGACGAATCGAGAAGCTGCGCCCGCGAGCTGACGCACGATCCGGCGCTGGCTCTCTATTCCGGAGACGACGGACTGGATCTTTTACACCGCTTCGTCCCCGCTTCATTTGAATTTCTGAAGCCAGGTGGCGTCCTAGCCCTGGAAATTGGCCATGATCAGGCTTCCCAGCTCCGTCTGAGTTTGGAATCCTCCGGTTTCACGGAAATCGAGATCTACTCGGATCTTTCCGGAGTCGCCCGCTTCCCTTTCGCCAAACATCCCTAACGTCACCTATTTCAAAATGGATAAACTCGTCGTCCACGGCGGCTCCGTCATCAAAGGAGTCATCAATATTTCCGGTTCAAAAAATGCCTCTCTGCCGATCCTCGCCGCCTCCATTCTCACCGGGCAGGACTGCATTATCCGCCGCGTTCCGGACGTTTCCGATACGAATTACATGATTCAGATTCTCAGCGCCCTCGGCGCGGATGTGGAGCGTTCCTCCGGCACCGTCCGCATTCGCTGCGAGGACATCGCGGAGGAGGCACCCTATGAATTGGTGCGGCGGATGCGCGCGTCGATCTGCGTCATGGGCCCACTGCTAGCGCGAAAAGGCCGCGCGGTCGTTTCACTACCCGGTGGATGCGTGATCGGCGACCGCCCTGTAGATCTCCATCTGAAAGGTCTTCAGGCACTTGGAGCGAAGGTGGAATTTGAAGGAGGAAACATCACGCTCACCGCTCCTGATGGCTTGCGCGGAGCGGAAATCGATCTACGGGGGGAAAATGGTCCCACCGTCCTCGGCACCGACAACGTCATGATGGCCGCGACTCTGGCCGAAGGCATCACCGTCATCGAATCCGCAGCGGCGGAGCCCGAGGTTCTTGATCTGGCGAATTTTCTAAACGCCATGGGAGCCAAAATCACCGGAGCCGGCACCGGCCGGATCGTGATTGAAGGCGTGAAGGAGCTCAAAGGCGTCGAACACACCGTGATCCCCGACAGGATCGAAGCGGGCACCTTCATGGCTGCCGCAGCCCTCGCAGGAGAGGGCGTGACCCTGAACCGGGTGAACCGCGAGCACATGAAAGCCATCACGGCCGCCATCGTACGTTCCGGTCACAAGGTCGAGTTCAACGAGGAAGGCGACTCCTGCCATGTTGAGAGAGGCGAGGGCCTTCAGGGCGTCGATCTCGTCACCTCCCCCTACCCCGGCTACCCCACCGACATGCAGGCGCAGATGACCGCCCTGCTCGTGACCACTCCCGGACTCAGCGTTGTCAAAGATACTATTTTTCCACAACGCTTCATGCACTGCGCCGAACTCAAGCGGATGGGTGCGGAAATCAAACTGGGAAATGGAACCGTTGTTGTCACTGGAGTGAAACAGCTTTCGGCCGCACCGGTCATGGCCTCGGACCTCCGGGCTTCCGCTGCTCTCGTGCTCGCCGCTTTAACAGCAAAAGGCTCTACTGAGATTTCGCGCCTGTATCACATTGATCGCGGCTACGAGCACATTGATGAAAAGCTCCTCATGCTCGGAGCGAACGTTGAGCGTGTGAGGATCTGAGACCCTTTTTTCCGGGCAATCAGGAGATCATCTTGAGGAACGTCGGCAGAACTTTTAGGAAAAGGGAGTTCTTGCCGCCGCGCGCGAGCTGTTGTGCCACGAGATCCGCAGGTGCCTCCGGATCAGCGGGTGAGAGCGAACTCACATGGTAGTCACCTGAAATGATTTCGCGGAGCACATGGGCGGAACCTTTCTCGTGACTCACCCGAACCACGGTTTCGCCACTGGATAGCTCAACTAGGCCAAGAGCTGCCGAGGCTTCATCCTCAGCTACCGCCAGTTCGATTGTTCTGCCGTCCTTGGTCTCAAGATGATCTCCGGAGGCAGCCCATCCGGCCTGTACAGCAAGCCATGCGAGCAGCTGCATCCCGGTGTTGCGGTGCTCTGGATTGAATCTCACGCGGACTTTCTCAATCCTGTCTAGGATCGCCTGGGCGACGCGGTCATCAAAAAGACCTGCGATCCCAACGCGGAACTGCCAGCAGCGAGTCCAGGCAAGATCCTGCACCACCATCCTAGTATTTCCCGAGAGAGCCTCCGTGATCCGTGTGAAACTGCCGGAGACGTCTTTCCAGTTGGAGCTGTCAACGATCAGGCGGTCCATCACGCTCGCGAGCCGCTCGGTGAACACATCAGAGAGCTCACCCTGCCACCAAAAGACCAGTGGAAGATCCGAATTCAGGTGGGAGAAAACGGTGTTGCGGAAGCGCCCCGTCACGCGACCGGTCAGCCGAAAGGCGATCTGCTCGCAGCACACGGATTTCTGCCCGTGTGAGAGGTGGCAGTGAGCGGTGATCCATGCCCGCAGGCTCGTCGCTTCTTCACGTGCGATCTCGACCAGAATGGCCCGGCAGGCATTGTCGCGGGTGAGATTGCTGATGATTCGAGAGTTCTCCAACAGGCCGCCGGAGCGTTCTGTATAAACCACCAAGTTCATCAAAGAGGCATTGGTGCGGGCATCGTCCTGCTCCCATAGCTTCCGAAGTTCCAGATCGATCTGGGAAACCTCGACCTCCGTCCCAAGCTCTGCGTAATCTTCCATGAGCTTTTCTGTTAGAGCCTGCGCCACGCGAAGCCGTCCTTCTTAATCATTTCATCGGCCTCCTTCGGCCCCCACGAGCCAGCGACGAACTCCGCCATCGGCGGCTGCTTGTCCGTCTGATGCCAAGCGCGCTCGATGTGGTCAATGAACCTCCATGCCTCCTCCACCTCGTCGCGGCGGGCAAAGAGGGTCGCATCCCCGGCGATGGCGTCCAACAGAAGTCGTTCGTAAGCCTCCGGGCTGCCCTTGCCAAAACTAGTCGCATAATGGAAATCCATTTTCACCGGCTCAAGACGAAGGCTGGTGCCGGGGATTTTGGAAACCATGCGGAGCGAAATCCCCTCGTCCGGCTGGATGCGGATCACCAAGACGTTTCCTCCGGGAACTCCGCCTGGCAACGCGCTGAAAAGCACCGAGGGTGCGTCTTTAAAATGAACTGAAATCTCAGTCGATTTCTTTGGCAGGCGCTTTCCAACACGGATGTAGAAAGGAACTCCGCTCCACCTCCAGGTATCGATCAGCAGCCGCACGGCAACGTAGGCCTCGGTTTTGGAATCTTCAGGAACCCGATCTTCTTCGCGGTAGCCTGGAACGGGATTTCCATCCACGTGGCCAGCGATGTACTGGGCGCGGACGACATTTTCCGCCACCTTCTCTGGCGTATCCCACTGACGCAGCGAGCGGATGACTTTCACTTTTTCATCCCGGACGCCATCTGCGGATAGATCAGTCGGCGGCTCCATTGCCACCAAGCTCAGCAACTGCAGAAGGTGGTTCTGCACCATATCGCGGAGAGCGCCGGACTTGTCATAGTATCCTCCGCGCCCGCCCTCCATGCCGAGGTTTTCCGAGCAGGTGATTTGGATATGGCTGATGTAGCGGTTGTTCCAGAGCGGTTCAAAAATTGCGTTGGCAAAGCGCAGGACCATCAGGTTCTGCGCCGTCTCCTTGCCTAGATAGTGATCGATCCGGTAGGTATCTTCTTCTTGGAACGTGGCGTTGACGACCTCGTTAAGATGTTTGGCCGTTTTAAGATCGGTTCCAAAAGGCTTCTCCACAATCACCCGGGACCAACAGCCGCCTTTGGATTCGTTCAGGCCGACTTCCTTAAGATGCTCGAGGATGTTGTCGAAAAACTCCGGCGCGGAAGCTATGTAAAACAGCCGGTTGCCCTTGCCTCCATGGGCGGCGTCAATCTCATCTAATCGCTTGGCCAGCGAGGCGTAACCTTCTGAATCAGTGAATTCGGAGCAGTGGTAGGAGACGCTCTGGATGAACTTTTCCCAGACCTCGGGATCATGCCCGGAGCGAGAGACCTTTTTGTTCAACTCCTCGAGCCCCGCACGGAATTCACCGTCGCTTTTATCACGGCGGGCGAAACCAATGATATTCACGCCCGTCGGCAGCTCACCACTGACGGCGAGATTGTAGAGCGCCGGGATCAGCTTGCGGTGCGTCAGGTCACCGGTGGCACCGAAAATAACAATCGAGCACGGCTCGGCGCGGTTGCGTGAAACTAGATCTTCGCGAAAGGGATTGGACATGGAACTGGGCGGGAGTGTTTGCGGAAGATCCTTGGAGGGAAAGCCCAAATCGGGGGATCAACGAGCAATCTCTTTCATTGGAGACATGTCTCGAACCGATCGGATATCAAATTTCTGAGGTAGAAGGCTTTGGTCGCCAAGCTGGAGGCGGCGAGTCCTACGTCCTTGTATCATTTGAGACGGGAGAAAAGCGAATGAGGGCAAGGGTGGAATTCAGTCGGCGGATGAGCATTTGGCTGGGCTGATGCAATCTGCAACCACGTTGACACGGCACAGGGATTATCAGCTATCCGTCGGTTCAACGCGCGATCTCAAGCTCGCATCCGGGGGACATTCTGTCCTGGTTACACGTTCTCACCAAGGCAGCGGGAAGGCGCGGTTGAAGGCAAAGACTTTTTCGCGGATGGCGTGGAGGTTCCCGGTGTTGGTATGGTCGGAGAGGGCCTCCGCGATAAAATCGGCGACCTGCTCGACGTCTTTTTCTTTCATGCCGCGGGTGGTGACGGCGGGGGTGCCGATGCGGATGCCGCTGGGCTTCATCGGGCTGCCGGTGTCGAAGGGGATGCCGTTTTTGTTGACGGTAATGCCGGCTTCATCAAGGGCGAGCGAGGCTTCCGAGCCGTTCAGACCCTTGGGCCGGAGATCAACGAGCATCACGTGGTTGTCGGTGCCGCCGGAGCAGATGCGGAAGCCGTGGTGGGTGAGCCGGGCGGCGATGGCCTGGGCGTTTTTCACCACCTGCTCCTGATATTCTTTGAAGCCGGGCTTCAGAGCCTCACCGAAGCAGACGGCTTTGGCGGCGATGACGTGCATCAACGGGCCACCTTGGATTCCAGGGAAAACCTGCGAGTCGATCTTCTTGGCGAACTCAGCCTTGCACAGGATGATGCCGCCGCGCGGGCCACGCAGGGATTTGTGGGTGGTGGAGGTGACGAAATCAGCGTGTGGCACCGGACTCGGGTGAACACCTGCGGCGACTAGGCCGGCGATGTGCGCCATGTCCACGAACAAATAAGCGCCGACTTCCTTGGCTAGTTTGCCCATCCGCTCGAAGTCGATGATACGGGAATAGGCGGAGGCGCCGACGGTGATCAGGGCGGGCTTGAGCTCTCGGGCGGTCTTTTCGAGCTCCTCGTAGTTGATCCGCTCGTCGTCCGGCGAGACGCCGTAGTGGGTGACATCGTAGAAGCGGCCGGAGAAATTCGCTTTGTGGCCGTGGGTGAGGTGCCCGCCGTGGGCGAGGTCCATGGTGAAGATCTTGTCGCCCGGCTGAAGGACGGAGAAATAGACGGCGGTATTGGCCTGAGAGCCGGAATGCGGCTGCACGTTGGCGTGATCGGCTCCAAAGATTTCCTTGGCGCGATCTATCGCGAGCTGCTCAACGACATCAACATGCTCACAGCCGCCGTACCAGCGTTTGCCAGGGTAACCCTCGGCGTATTTGTTGGTGAGGAGCGAGCCCTGGGCCTCCATCACAGCGGGTGAGGCGAAATTTTCCGAGGCTATCAGCTCAATGTGATTCCGCTGCCGGTGCTCCTCCGCGACAATGGCGGCGTAAACTTCGGGATCGGTTTCCGCGATGCGGCTGCCGGAAGATTTGTTGACGCGCGCCTCGTGGCGACCGCCTTCGAACTCAGAGGCTAGGAATGCATCGACCATCTCTACGGCGGTGGCGTTGTCGGTGACTTTCCCGCTGAGGCAGAGGACGTTGGCGTCATTGTGTTTCCGAGTGGTGGCGGCTTCTTCAACCGTGCGTACATTAGCGGCGCGGACGTGCCGGAAACGATTCGCGGCGATGCACATGCCCACGCCGGAGGTGCAGGCGAGGATGCCGAAGTCAAAAGTTTCATCGGAAACTGCGCGGGCGACGACGTTGGCGAAATCAGGGTAATCCACTGATTCGGTGCCGTGGGTTCCGAAATCCTCAACCTCATGCCCGCCCTCGCGGAGATGAGCGACGAGCGCGTTCTTCATTTCATAAGCGCCGTGATCGGCGGCGACGGCAATGCGGAGTGGGGATTTGCTCATAAGCTTAAGGACGGGGCGGCATTGAACGCCGCCAAAATACGATTGGAAACCGGAAACTTCGGGAATATTGCTTCCAAAAGCGTCTGGATCGGAGGCCCAACTAGAACTGCTCGTTGAAGAGATAGAAAAGACGGGCGCGGGCGCGGGCGAAAAGTGAGCGCTTGCGCCAGTTCTCCAGCGTGGTTTCCTTACAATCGCCTTCGTCGTGCGCGAAGATATCGTCCAATTCCCGCACGGTGTTCGCGTCACAGATCCCCACAGTGATCTCATCGTTTATCTCGAAAGACCGGTCATCGAAATTACTCGATCCGATGCCTGCCCATGCGCCATCAATTGTGATTGTTTTCTGGTGGATCAAGGTAGGCTGGTATTCAAAAAGCCTGACCCCCGCATCCAAGAGCTGCTGGAAAAGATAATGGGCCGCGTAGGTGACGAAAAAGCTGTCCGTGGCATGGACAGCAGGCGTCATGATCCGCACGTCCACACCACGGCGCGCCGCTTTGCAAAGAGCCTCCACCCCCAGGGGATCCGGGAGGAAATACGGGTTTTGGATACGGATCGTTTTCTTGGCCAGGGAGATCGCGACGTGATGGAGAACCTGAACAGATGACGGGCATCCATCCGGACGCAGGTAGGCTACATGTGCCCGGAAGCCGTTTTCTGTCGGCGGGTTTTCCGGAAAACACTGGGCGTCGACAAACAGATCGCAGCCCGCCTCGGCCCAGTTTTCGACGAAACATGACTGAATCTGGTTCACCACCGGTCCGGTGAAACGGCCGGTTAGATCGCAGTATACCGGCAGGCCTCCCTCCTCATCCTCCAGCCAGTTGTCGGTCACACAGTGCCCGCCGACGTATGCGATCTTCCCGTCGATGACCGCGATTTTACGATGATCCCGAATATTGAACCGCCCGAGATTCATAATCCTCCAGCGGTGGAACCGGTGGAAATCACACCCCTCGTCCCTGAACCTTGCGGCCGCCTCGGCTGTCAATCCGGCCGAGCCCCGGGCGTCGGTCATGATCCGGACCTTCACGCCGCGTTTTGCTGCCGCGCAAAGAGCCTCCGTGACCATGTCCGCCGCCTTACCGGGTTTCCAGAGGAACGTCTCGAAGTGAACGGTATGCCGCGCCGCCCCGATGTCCGCGCAGAGCGATTTGAAGTATTCAGCGCCCTTGATGAGATCGACCGTATTTCCAGTGGTTGCGGTTCCATATGTCAGCCCGGCGAGGGTGGACAAAAGATCCTCAATTCCGCCCTCCGGCTCACCGCAGAATTCGGACTCCTGATGCCGGGTGAGGCGCCATATGATGAAAAGCAAAATCACCACTGCGGCGATCAGCATCCATTCCAAACTCGAAAGACTGCTGGCGTCAGTGGCGGCCGTAAAACTCAGGAGACGGGTGGGATCGGGCATGATGAGGACAGTTTGCTGCCGTGCAGGCTAGCGACTCACCCACCGGCGGCAACTTTTTACCGTCTCCGGGCTCCTACCCGCCGAGGTAGCTCATTTCCGCCTTCTTCATGGCCACGCTGCCGCGCAGTTCGGAATAGCGGTCGTCACGGATGCCCCAGATACCAGAGATGGCACTAGCAAGAACGCCGTCTCCCCCGCCGCTGCGTAAAATCCCGCGCAGGTCGTGGCCGTTCTCCGCGAAGAGGCAGGTGAAAATTTTCCCATCGGCAGAGACCCGCAGGCGCTGGCAATCGGCGCAAAAAGGTGCTGTCACAGAACGGATCAAGCCGATCTCTCCCTCGCCGCAAGCGTGCCGCCAGTTTACCGCCACCTCCCCGCGATAGGCGGCTTTCTTGGGCTCCAGCTCAAACTCGGTGCCGAGGATCCGCAGGATTTCCTCTCCACCGACCACCTCCGCCATGTTCCAGCCATTGGTCTCTCCGACATCCATGTATTCGATGAAACGTAGATTCACGGCAATCTCCTGTGCCCAGCGGGCGAGCGGCAGGATCTCGCCCTCGTTCACTCCGCGCTGGATCACCGCATTCACTTTCACCGGAAGGCCGAAATTTTTCGCCGCCATGATTCCGGAAATCACCCGCTCCACCTTCGCGCCCGTTCCATTCATTTTCGCGAAGATCGCAGGATCAATGGCATCAAGCGAAACGGTGACGCGGTTCATTCCCGCCAGCGCAAGCTCCTCGGCGTGGTGGGCGAGCAGCACGCCGTTGGTGGTCATGGCGAGATCCTTTACGCCCTCCACCGCAGCGATCATCGCCACCAGATCCGCAAGCCCGCGCCGCAGCAGCGGCTCGCCTCCCGTCAGCCGGACCTTCTCCACCCCCAGCGGCACGAGCACCGTCACCAGCCGCACGATTTCCTCATAGCTGAGCAGTTCATCTTTAGGCAAAAATGAATACCCCGGCCCGAATACTTCAACCGGCATGCAGTAGCGGCAGCGGAAATTGCAGCGATCCGTCACGGAGATCCGCAAATCCCTCAAGCCCCTGCCCCGTTTATCCTGCATCTCCATCATCGTCTTCTAAAGCAGCTCACGTTCCCAGACCGGCGAAAAAGATCAAGCCGCCCCGCAGATTGACATTCGGGGGCGCGATGCCGATAATCCCTTGTCATGGCAGAACCTGAAGCTCCCAAGGAATGGTTCGTCACCCGGGAGGGCACTCAATATGGCCCCGTCTCTTTTGATGATCTGAATTACGAGCGCACCCGCGGCGAACTCAATCCCCGCTTGGACATGCTCTGGAAGGAGGGCATGGCAGACTGGGTGCCTGCCGGAGAGGTGGAGGGGCTGTTCGAGAAAAACCCGACCACGCTTCCTTCCACCGAGCCGTCAACAGGACTTCCAGACGAGTGCCCGCGGGCCCGGATGATCGTGGACAACCGATGGCCCGGCGCCACCCGCAGCTCCTATCTGATCATCACGCTGCTTTTCCCCGTTTTTTGGACCATCGCGCTTCAGTATGGTATCGAGGCGCTGGCGGGGCGTCTCGAGCCGGACCTCCTGGTGCAGCTGCACTTCTGGCTCGGTTTCGTGCCGGTCCTACTGGCGCTGATTATCGTACTCAAGCGTTTCCAGAACCTTGTCATGAGCCGTGCCTGGGTGCTCGGGCTGCCGGTGCCGTTCCTCAATCTCTGGCTAGGCTACCGCCTCACCGCCTGTCCTCCGGGCTATGCGGCCCACAAGAAACTGGATGGTGCTGGCTGGTTGCTGGCTATCCTTTACTGGCTCCTGATCATCGCCGTTATCGGCTCCGTATCCTATGCGGCGTTCATCCTCAACCAACCAGCCGGTGAGGGAGGAGAGCGCGAAACCATCCTGGAGTTGATCCGCAAGCTTGAGGAAGATATCAAAGCGCGGTGATCCATACTTCGAAACAGACCGACGAGAAACGCGAGGTCAGCGGCGCAAGACTGAAGGCCACAGACGAATCCTACCAAGCCCTCGAGTGCTGGCTCCTGCACGGCGCGGTTGGCATGGCATCCGACTGGCGCTCACTTGCGAGTGCTCTCGCCGGCCACGGCATTTCGTCGCGCGCTGTGGATCTCTGGCGCTTTCTGGAATGTGAAAGCGTTTCCATGCCTGATTTTGGAAAACGCCTCAATGCGGATTGCGAAGGCGAAGTTTCCCGCGGCCAGAAGCGGATCCTGATCGGCTACTCCATGGGCGGGCGGCTGGCGCTCCACTCGCTGCTGGAAGGCGGTCCATGGGACGCGGCGGTGATCATTTCCGCGAATCCGGGGCTACGAGATTCCGAAGCAGCAGCAGCCCGTCGGGCGCAGGACACCCAGTGGGCGACGCAGGCACTGGTTGCGCCGTGGGCCGACTTTTTGGATAAATGGAACTCGCAGCCCATCCTCGGCGGCTCCATCCGGGACGAGCGCGAGGAGAAAAAGCTCATTCAGCGCCGCCGCGAGATCGCGCGCAGCTTCGTTGATTGGTCGCTAGGTAGCCAGAATCCGCTGTGGAGCCGGCTCCCGGAGATCAAGATTCCTACGCTGTGGGTTGCTGGAGAGAACGACGAAAAGTTTCGTGCATTCGCAGGAGAAGCCGCTGCCGGAGGAGCAAACTCAACTCTCGCGATCGCCCCCGGCTGTGGCCACCGCGTTCCGTGGGAGGACGAGGCGTGGCTGGCGAAGCAGATTGTCGAATTCGCCTCGCAGCTCGCTTGAATTCGGTTTCGGAGAAACTACCGTCCGCCCAAGTGCCAATCTACAACACCCACCCCCTCCCTGGCGGCCCGCGTCTCGCGCACGCTTACGTCCCTGATTCCGAGTGCGCCGCAGTTTCTTTTTACATTCCCGTCGGCTCCCGCGATGAAACCGGAAGCATCCCCTCCGGCCTTGCTCATTTTTCCGAGCACATGGCCTTCAAAGGCACCAAGACACGCTCTGCGAAAGAACTTACCCTTGCGATCGAATCCGGAGGCGGCCAAGCCAACGCCTGCACCTCAGAAGATCACACGGTTTACGAGGCTCAGGGCGAGGCTGAGCTCATGCCAGTATTGATCGAGGTTCTGGCAGATATGGTTTGGCACTCCACTTTCCCCAAGCACGAAATAGAGCTGGAGCGCGACGTTATCGGAGAGGAAATCACCATGATCCGCGAGAACCCCTCGGATCACATCGGCGACCTTCTCGCACAGGCCACCTGGCCCTGTCACCCACTGGGCCAATCCATCTCCGGCTCCCTCGAATCGATTGAGAAGATCAACCGCACCGCGCTGCGGAACTTTGCCAAAGAACATCATTTCCGCAGCGACATCGTCATCGCCACCGCCGGGCCGATGACCTTGGAAGACATCCTGCTAGCCCTCCTTCCCACGCTGCCAAAGGAATTCAAGACGCCGCCGCTGCGGCTTGGCTACACTCCTTCCACAGCCGCACCCGGCGCTCTCGTTGATACACGCCCGACCGATCAGCTCCAACTCGCCCTCGCTTGGCACACTCCCGGTCGCCATGCGGAGGAGCGCCACGCTCTCCGCCTACTCTCGCTGATCCTAGGCGATTCTTCCTCCTCCCGCCTCTTCACCGAGCTGCGCGAGGAGCGCGGGCTCTGCTACCAGATCGGCAGCGAGGTTTCCCTCTTCCATGAGACGGGAGCCCTCCAGATCATCGCCGGTCTCGACCCCGATTCTCGCGAAGAATCCTTGGAAACCATTTGCAAAGAAACCAACGATCTGGCCAAAAACGGCCCACGGCCCGGGGAGCTTCAACGCGCGAAGCGACTCGCCATCGCCCAGTCGAAGCTCGCCTTCGAGTCCACCGCCTCCCACGCCGCATGGGCTGGCGAGAGCCTGCTTTTCCACGACCACGTCCCCCTGCCCAACGAGATCCGCGAGAAACTCCTTCAGGTCACCGACGAGGAAATTCACGCCATCGCCAGCCGGATTTTTTCAGAAAAACCAGCCACTGCGGAGATCAGATCATGAGAGCCCCGGCACGTTCTCGACAGCGCGTTGACGTCATCGTAAATTTCCGTCATGGAATTGACCGCAATCAACCGCCCCCTGGAGTCCGAGGGAATCCCTCCCCTCGTCGAGGACCCCGAGCTGGCTATGGAAATCTTCGGCGAAATCATGCTACGCGGTGCCATGTTCTACCCCGACTCAGATGACACTTCACAAGGACATCAGGGAATTTATCGAATTGTGCCTCTCTCGGAAAGTTGAGTTCCTGCTCGTCGGAGGTTACGCGCTGGCTTTCCACGGAGCCCCGCGCTTTACAGAGGACATCGATCTCATGGTTCTTGTCTCGCCAGAGAACGCCGACAAATTGTTCGACGTTCTTACCGGGATCAGTGGCGTCACGTGGGAAGAAGCATGGACCTCCAGAACCCCGGTCATCCTTGACGACATCAAGCTGCACGCCATAGGCCGGAGCGAACTGATACGCAACAATCAGGCATCCGGACGCCCCCAGGATTTGGCGGACCTTGCACGCCTTCGCCAAGCCGATCGCTGAATCGTAATATCCCCCGGCTCCTTCCTCATGCCCTTTCGCCCCTTCACACCCGAGCACTTCATCGCCTTGGGGATCGGTGCGCTGCTCACGATCATCCTTCTGCTGACAGCAAAATCCGGTCTGAGAAATGAAAGACCCATCACCGCCCTACTCGCCTTCGTCAACCTCGCTGCATGGCCGATGCACCTGATCGCCTGGAGGCACTACCCCAGAGCGCTCGACAATATCCTCCCCTTCCACCTTTGCGACCTAGCAGGATTCGCCGCCGGTTTCGCCTTGATCACGCGCAACCCACTACTTTGCGCACTCGCCTACTTCTGGGGACTGGCCGCCACCGTCCAAGGTCTGCTCACCCCCGCCATAACCTGGGCGCCGCCCGCAGCTCCGTTCATCAGCTTCTTCATCCAGCACTTCGCCGTTGTCGCCGCCGCACTGTATATTCCGATCGTCCTCCGCTGGCGTCCGGCGGGGCCTTGGTGGAAACTGCCTCTGCAGGTGCTCGGCATTTCCATCGCTTACCAAGCCGTCGCGCTGCTGGTAAACATCACCCTCGGAACCAATTTCGCCTTTGCTTCCCGCCCCCCGCCGAACCCTTCTTTGATCGATCACCTTGGCCCGTGGCCCTACTACCTCTTCTCCATGCAGGCACTGGCCCTCATCTTCTTTTTCCTGCTGGCCCTGCCTTTCAAAAACGGTCGCCTGCAGGAAAACTGAAGAGAACTTTCCCCTCCCCATCCGTTTTTTTCTGGTTTCTGGCCATCCCTTTCTGGTGTCTGCTTAGCTCATGCCCGAATCCGCCCGCAACCGCCCACGCGTCAATGTCCGCCGCCCGGACGTGATGGAGCTCGTCTCCGCCGAGGTCGCCGTCCATTACCGCTCCTCGGTGGTGGAGAAACTCAAGGACATGGGCGGGAAAGTCACTCGCGGCAACACCACCGTGCTGCTCGCCCAGGATTTTGGCTTCTGCTACGGCGTGGAGCGCGCGATCGATCTCGCCTACGCTTCGCGAAAAGTGTTTCCGGACAACCGCATTCTTCTCATCGGCGAGATCATCCACAATCCGGAGGTCAACCGCCAGCTGCGCGAGATGAACATCACCTCGCTCCCATGGAAAGAGATGGACGCCACCTACGATGAGCTAACAGAAGACGATGTCGTGATCGTCCCAGCCTTCGGCTCGCCCACTGATTTCATGGAGAAAATCGATGAGCGCGGCTGCTATGTGGTCGATACCACCTGCGGCGATGTGATGAAGGTATGGCGGCGCGTGCGTGGTTACGCAAAGGAAGGCATCACCTCCATCATCCACGGAAAATCCGACCATGAGGAGACCCGCGCCACAGCCTCCCGCGCCCTCGGGCAGGACAAGGACGGGCATTATCTCGTCATCCTCACCTTGCATGACACGGATTTCGTCTGCGACTACATCCGCAACGGCGGCGACCGGCAGGCCTTTTACGATCGATTCAAAAGCGCCTACTCGCCCGGATTCGATCCCGAAGTGCACCTCCGCAAAATCGGGGTCGCCAATCAAACCACCATGCTCAAGAGCGAGACCATGGAAATCCAAACCCGCCTGGCCCAAGCCATTCGCGATCGGGATTCCTCCAATGAAAACTTCTCTTTCTACGACACCATCTGCGGCGCAACCCAGGAGCGGCAGGACGCGCTCTTCGAGATGTTGAAAACCAAGATGGACCTCCTTCTCGTCGTCGGCGGCTACAACTCTTCCAACACCGCCCACCTTGTTGAAATCGGCGAGAAAGAGCTGCCCACATTTTTCATCCGGGATGCTTCGCAAATCATCTCGCTGGAGGACATCGTCCACTACGATCTGCACCATCAGGCGGAGACCACCACGAACTACGCGGAAATTTTCTCCGGCGACAAACACATCATCGTCGGGCTCACCGCCGGCGCCTCCTGCCCTAACAATCTGATAGAGGAAACCATACTTAAAGTGTACGAATTGCGCGGCACTCCTCTGGATCTAGCAGACGAGCCTGTGTTCAGCTGATCGCAGCCCTAACAGCGCTGCGGATTGCCGCAAACACGTCGGGAATAGGGACCGTTTCCTGTTCAAAACGTCCTTTCGAATTCTCCTCCAGAAATGTCTGAAGGACAGGATGTGTGTCTTGCATCAGCGGATTTGAAAGCAGCCTGTGAATCGTCTTCTGCTCCTCTGCGGAAAGCGCTGGAGAACCTCCGGACGGCCGAAACTCCATGCAAAGTGCTCCGAAGTGGCGGCCCGTCTTTTCCCGCAGGTCGCGGAGAATATCGAAACCCGCCGGATCGCAGTCGCCGAAATGTAAACAGCGCAGTGCCGTAGGAAGTCGTGCGAACAAGCACCTAACCGCCGCTCCGGGAAAACTCGTGAGCACCAGCAGGCACCCCGTATTCTGCTTCGCAAGCTCCAGGAACACCTCCTCGTTTTCAACCGTCAGGCACAGGGTTGCGGTTGTAAGGACGGCCTCTGCCACCAGCAGGTTCGTCTCGGAAATACCACAAGGGCCGGGAAGTCGGGAAAAGTCGATGACCTCACCGGCAATCATTACACTCAACGATCCGTGGAAATTCAGCGTCCGCGGCTTTCGAAGAATACCCAGGTCCTCCAGCGTCAGCGCCTCGTTATTGCGTATGGAGCGGATCGCTATCAGCAGTCTCGGCTCGTTTCTCTCCAAGCTCTTGGAGTCTCCGCAGATCACCGAGCTTGCGAAGCGGATCAGCGACTCCCCCTCCCAGCGCAGCACACCCAGCAGGATCTCCAAAAACTCCCGGTTCCCCTCGCGATCGTTGCGAGCGAAAGGTCGTAACGATCCACCATCCTCAGCACGTTGAGCCAAGCCTTCGCACCAATTCCTCCAATCCGGGCTGCAATCCCTCAACGAGGCACACCTGAAGAACGCTGCGAGTTCCATCCGTTCTTCACCCGGGGAGGCCTGCCCGATCCTGCCATACAACCATGCCGCTCCACCTTCCCTCCGTAGGCGAACACGGATTGGCAGTCTGGAACGTTTCGCCAGATCCAGCGCTAGCACTCCGCCCGACTCCCGTTCCGCCAGCCGCAGATCAGTCTCGGCGATTTCGCGAGCATCGCCATCATCCAGCCCCGCCTCACGAAGAAGAGTTTCATACTCGACAGTAAAGTCCCTCGCCGAACTGCGTGACCTCCGGAAGCGATCCGCAAGAGCAAAGAGAGCAGGAGAAATCATTCCTCATCATCAAAACTCCAGACACGTCTGCTGCCAAGGTCTTTCGCCAGGCGAGTGCGGCCATCCTCCATCACCAGCTCGATTTCACGGGAAGCCCGGATCTGTGGATGAAAACTTGTTTCCGACAGTGGAACGGAACATGTCGTTAGGCCTCACGATGAGTGCTCCTCCATCCAATTCCTACCCTCTGGGGTATCGCGGAAAAGGATCGAGGGGACGTTTCTAACCCCCACCCGGGAGCCGCGGCGTTCTTCCTTGCGGGTGATGACGATAAGTTCATCACATTGGCTGAAGGCGTAGGGGATGTTACCGCTGGACATGGAAAACATGCCTTGCAGGTCCAGCTCGGACATCGCTTGTAGACAGTTCTGAATGCGTTCGCCGGAGAGCTTGGAGAAGGCCTCGTCGATCGGAACGAGCGCGAGCGAGGGTTCTTTGCGCCGGGTCTCGTGACGGTTGTAGGCGTGGAGGTAGCTGGCGAGGATAGCCACGAAATAGGGGCTCTGATTTTCACCGCCGCTCATCTTTCCGCTCTGCCTGTCGACGCTGACTGGCTTAGCATCGGGATCGCGGATGTCGCTGACCAGCAGATCGTAATCGAAATACTGCCGATAGTCCAAGAGGCGCGCGGCATCAGGGCTATTGGCGTTTTTCACCAAGGTTGTCAGGAAAGCTTTTAGCGCTTCCTTGAGATCCTCGCCCATGCTGGCGAAGAAGAGTTCATCTTCGTGATGGAGGGCGTTCAGATCGATGAGCTCCCGGTAGATCCGGTATTCCGGGTTGAGCTTGCGGTCGATCTTGTAGCGATCGTGACCGATCGGCCGCTTGAGCTGGTGATTGAGCAACGAGATGATGTTCTCAACATTCTTGATAGCCTGCTGCATGCGGCTGAGCACCTGCGTCCGGAACAATGATTCCCAACGCTTCCGCTCGGTCGCCGATTTCTTTTCATATTCCGGGATATTCGCGTCCTCGATAAGCGTCAGCACCCGCTCATAAGGCTCGGCATCGCGTCCATCATCCGGCAGATCATCGAACTTCGGCTGGAAGCTTCTTTTGAAATCCAGCATCGCCACTTTTAGATTTCCAATTGTCTCAGCGGCGAGGACTTCAGCGGCCGCAGCGGCCTTGGCGAACTCCTTGGCCCGAATATCCAAGGCTGGCGTGTATGCCGCAGCCTCCTGTTTCCACTCCTGATAGCGGGCGTGGTGGGCACTGATATCAACGCGCAGCTTCGCTCTTGAAAAATCGTCCTCACGGCGCGAGTGCTCCTCTTTCCTAGCCGCCAGTTGCTTCTCGATCTGTTCGATATCCTTGTGCGCCCCCTTGCGCAGAATACTGTTTTTCTCGCGCTCCAAGGAATCGATCTGCTCCTGTGCCTCGACGATGCGCTCTTCGAGAGTCGTCATCTCATTGGTGGCGATCGCCTGAAGCTGCGACATCAGATCCTCGTGCTCCGCCTGTTTGTTAGGGAGTTGCTCGATTCGGACAAGCTCGCTGGAGATGCTGGAATGATCGGGAATTTCCTCCTGCCGCGCGGTGACTAGGCGCTCGATTACGTGCTCGATCGGCTCGAGGCGGCGCAGGGCTGCTTCGATTTCGCCAAGGCGGGCTAGCTTGATCTCGAGCTGACGCTTGAGGCCGCTTTCGCCGATAAAAGGCTGGTCGTCGTATGGCTGCGGCCGGGTGATCGTGGAGCCGCGCTTGAGCAGACCATCAGGGGTGATCGCGGAATCATAGTGGCAGAATTCGGAAATAGAGGAAACTCTGACAGTTTCGCCAAAGATGGACTCGATATACTGCTTGGCTGCTTCACCGCTGCAGCGGAAAACTTCGGCTAGCGAGTTCTTAGCCAGTCTCTTTGGCGTGACGATCTGCGTGGGATCGATCAGCCTTTGTGCTCCAGCTTTTGCCAAGTCAGCGGTGGGGATGCTGGCAAGCACCTCGATGGCTCTGGCGTGATGTTCCGGTGATACCAAGACCGCAAACTTTTCCGTCAGAGCAACTTCGGCCGCGCCCCGCCAGGCTTCATCTTCAATCTCGCAAAGTTCTCGCAATGCCCGGGGTGGGTCCTCTCCTGGAAGCGTAGGCAAGTACTCGCAGAGAGCTTTTAGCAGCGGTTGCGGCACCGGCGGCAAACCCTTCCGCAAAGCATCGATCTGGGCTTCCAAATCGGATTTTTCTACACGCAGTTTTCGCAGCTCCTCGGCATCGTTGCGGAAGCGCTCCCGGAGCTGCTTGCACAACTGATCGGCGGCAGACGCGAGATGCGCAAGGGTATTGGAAGTCTCGCCACGCTCGCAGGAATCCAAGAAATTCAGCGCCTCCTCCATCCGCGTCACATCGACGTATGGATGCACCGGCGCCTTTGCAACCTGCTGGGTCCAGCGGCGGGCAGTCTTCAAACGCTGTGCCAGCCCGCCATCAATCTTGCTGGCGAGGCCGCGGAGTCGTTCGATTTCAGTTTCAAGCCTGCGGATCTGTTCGGCGAGATTCTTGTAGAGCCGTCCCTCGGTCGATTCGTTAAGCAGGGAGATGGAGCGCTCGCGCTGCTTGCGGGTTTCCTCTGTTAGGTCGGCAAGTTCGGCGAGGCGGGCTTCGTCTTCCGCGAAATCCTCCCGTAGTTTGGCGAGCCGCTCTTCCATGCTGGAGACATCGGCGGCGGCATATTCCCATGCATGCTCGGCGGCAAGGTACGAGGCGACGCTTTGATCGCGCTCTGCCTCTTTCAGCGTTTTTGAGAGGCAGCGGATGTGAAGGAGTTTCTCGAGCTGAGCGCGGAGCTCCCGCAGCTCGCGTTCGTAAGATTCGAAATTTCGAAAACTAGAAGTGACGTCCTCGACCGGCACCGCCTCGGCAGGCAGCACAAACTGTCGGCAAAAATCGTCAAAGCTCTTGAGGTTGGTGAACGACATCGCGCTGGGCAACAGCCGCTCCAGAACCTCTTTGTTGAAATTGAGATGGCTTGGGTTCGCCATATCGCGGAGGTACTCGCGGGAGCTGGTGAATAAACGCCCTCCCTTTGACTCGATCATGCTCTTGAACTCCGCGAGACTGCGGGTTCTGGATTTCCCGTCCTCAGGTGAAACCGAAAGAAAATCCTCCCGCTCAAGGCTGGCAGGGCAGAAAAACGGGGTCGTATAGCCGTCGTTCTCCGTGGTGTTGCGAAACTCGAACCGGAAGCCCCACGTTTCCTTCCGCTGCCCATCCGGCCACGTGAACTCAGCGCCGATATAGGTGACGACGCCTTTGTCGTGAAAATATTGCGGCTGCCCGTTTTCCTCCCGCTTCGTGTCCAACAGACAATAGCCCTTGATGGTGCGGTCGCTTTTGGAGCCGGTGGCACTACGATTAAAATGATGGCGCGCGCGCTCAGGACCAACGAGGACGAGCATCAGGAGGTCCATCAAGATCGATTTTCCAGACCCGGTAACGCCGGCGAGGACAAGGTTTCCCACCACCGGCAGCGAGTCGCGGTAACCATACCAGTTGAGCGCGTGGATTTTTGACAAACGGATGGCGCGGCTCATGATTCGTCCTCCTCCATGGCTTCGGGTTCATCTTCCGACGGTTCGGATTTTTGGAAATTCGCGGCGGCTTCCGTCCAATCATTGAGATCTCGGAAAGGGACGACGCGACGGATCGCTGGCAAAACTTCGATACCCGACTCCTCAAAAGGCTCGGAAGGCTCGAACTGGATCAAATGAAAGCGGGCGGCCTGCCTGAGAATTTCCTTCATCCGTGAGCGGGTGAACAAGCCGACGGCGTCCGGCAGGAGCTGATCCTTGATCAGACCGTTGAGCTCCGAGACTGTTAGAAACGCCTGGGTTTGGCCCTCGTCCCGCCATCTCACATCGCCCGCATACCAGAGTGCAAGCCAGACGACAGTTGCATCCTGTCTCAACCGGATTTGCAGCGCGGCGGTGCGCGGAATCGCTTGGATCATCCGCTCCTCATGCATCAGCGCCACATCCAACCCGATCAGCGCTCCCGCCTCTTTCACCCATTCAAAGTACTGGCGGCACCAGTGATAAAGGGCGGAGCGGCCGACTTCTAAGCCGATGATCGAACCTCGCGCTAGCAGCTCCTGCAATGCCTCGCCGAGACGGGCGCGATCTTCGTCGGAAATCGCCAGCAGGGTCGGACCTTCCACCGCAGACTCAAAAACATCAGGGGCCTCACTCATTTTTTGATCACTGAAAAACGCTCTACAGTGCAGCCCTCGAGCGAATCGAGGCTTGGCGGAATCTCCTCACTCTCCGCGCGATCGATGATGATGCGGTAGCGTGCTTCGGCCGATTCCGAATGGAGCAGGAGGGAAATGAGATCGGTGAAACCGGACTCGCCCTGGATCGGGAGATCGGCGCTGAGAATACGGGTCCCTTTGCCGCCATCGAGAGAGGCGACGAAAGTATTGGCACGGAGGACAGAAAGGGAATCGCGGAGGGATTTCCCCATGTCGGCAAGTCCCGCTTCACGATCTATTTCCCCGGTGCCGTCCTCGAAGGCGTCTTGCTCGATCGCGGCTCGCCTCACATGTGGAGAATAGAGCGCGTCTAGTCCGGAGGGGAGCTTCGCCTCGGGCAGGCGCGGCGAAGGCAAGTCCGGCAGCTCCGCCGCGTGATGAGACAGCCGCTTTCCAGCAAGGAGCTGATTTGCGCGCTCGAAGAAGGACTTGATTTCAGTGCGTCGCTCGCCGGTGACATCCTGCAAGTAACGAAATCGGGCGAGGGAGCGGCGGGTGAAGTCGGCGGTGCCTCGGTCGATCTCATCCGCCATCGGGAGCACCCGGTCGAGCATTGCAGCCAGCTCGTCGAGCTCGTTTCTAACCGTCAAACGGGACGTCTCCGCATCCATCTCCGGATGGCGACGGAGCACCTCAATTTCCATTTCAGACATCGCGCCACCGTCGCCCAGCAGACGCTCCTCGATGCGCCGCACCGCCTCCGGCAGGCGGAGTGCCAGCCGTGCCCGGACCAGTTCCGAATAGCAGGCGTGTGATACCTGCTCGGAGTAATCATCGAAGATCACCGCGAGATTTCCTTTCAGCGTGTCCTCCTCGAGTTGCCGACGGGTGAAGCGCTGCACCGATTTCTGCATAGAGCGGAGTTCATTGAGCCCCTCGCGCACGTTTGAAAGGCAGTTTTCCACTGTCTGCCAAGGGCGCTCTGAAAGTTCGGTTTCATTAGCGAGGAGGGCGCAGACGGCGATCAACTTGTCGGTGAAAACAGCGGCCTCGGGCCATGCGATCTTACGGAGCGCTGCGATAAGAGTCGCTCCGTGCGCATCGAACTGCAAAGTCCGCCGCCAATCCCGCCGTGGCGGCTCCTCGAGCCAGCGGTTTTTCATGAGGTAATCGAGAAGCATGCGCGCCTTCTCTCGCTGCGACGCGGCAGCTGAATCCGGACTGTCCATCTCCTCATCAAGTTCGAGACTCGGGTGGTGCGCCAAGGTCTCAGTAATAATTGCAATCACCTCCTCGCGCGCCATACCCTCCGGCCGGTCGGATGCCTCGCGCTCAAGTGAATCGAGGACGTCCACGTAAAACGGGGCGTTCCTCCCCGAGAGCACCCGGAAAAACCCACTGCCCCGCGTCTCGCGGAAAAGGGCTGTGGCTAGATGCTCGGAAGACATGGCGGCGTCGGGCGCTTCATGGGCAGAAGCAGGGTTCAAGCGGGTTCAACCGCCGATTACTCAGAGGCCTCGGGATCAACTTCGGCTGATTCAACGGGGGTGGAACTTGCTAGATCACCAGTCGAAGGCTCATCTGCAGGATTGCCGGGCGGGAGGGTATCTGAGTCATCGCCGTCGGGAATCACCAAGGAAATGTCCTGGAGCTTCTCGCCGGAGCGGAGGGTGAGGAGTTTCACGCCCTGGGCATTGCGGCCGGTGGTGCGGACCTCGTTGACGCGGATGCGGATGGACTGGCCGGTGGAGGTCATGAGCATGAGCTCGTGCTCCTCGGTGACAGTGAGAGCACCAACGAGAGGACCGGTTTTCTCCGTGACTTTCATGGTGATGATACCCTTGCCACCGCGCGATTGCTTGCGGTAGTCATCAAACGGCGTGCGCTTGCCGAGACCGTTTTCCGAAGCCACCAGAAGGGTGCAATCGTCGGTGACCAAGGCCAGACCGACGACGTAGTCCCCTTCCACCGGGCGAATGCCCATGACTCCCTGCGAGGAGCGGCCGAGCGGGCGGGTGTCCTGCTCGGAGAAGCGCAGGCTGATGCCTTCGTGGGTGACGAGGATGACATCGTCGTTACCGGAGGTAAGTCGGACGCCGATGAGCTCGTTGTCCTCCTCCAGAATGATGGCGATGGTGCCCGCTTTGCGGTAGTTGCGGAAGTCGTTGAGCGCGGTCTTCTTCACTTTTCCACTGCGGGTGGCGAAGAAGACGAAACCGGCGTCCTCGCGGAAAGTGATGTCATTTCCTGCATCATCGATCTTGCGCTCCAAGCGCAGGAGGGCGGCGATCTTCTCATCCGGCTGGAGGTCGAGGACATTGCGGATGCTGCGGCCGACGGAGGTGCGGGAGCCCTCCGGGAGTTCGTAAACGCGCTCGACATAGACCCGGCCTGTATTGGTGAAGAAGAGCAGGTAATCGTGGGCTTGGACGGAGAAGAGGTGCTCGACGAAATCGTCGGCGACGTCTTTTGCCGTGGCCTTTGTCTCCATGCCTTTAAGACCTTTGCCACCGCGCCCTTGGAGGCGGTATTCGCTGGCGGGAGTGCGCTTGATATATCCGCGGTGGGAGAGGGTGACGATCATCGCGTCGTTCGCGATGAGATCCTCCATGGCGACCTCACCGACTGCGGCGACAATCGGGCATTTACGGGGACTGGCATACTTCGCTTTGATGGCTTGCAGCTCATCTTTGATGATGGTGAGCACACGCTCCTCGCGGGCGAGGATATCCATGAGATCCTTGATATCTTCCAAGATCGCATCGTATTCCCCTTTGACCTTGTCGCGCTCTAGGCCGGTGAGCTGATAGAGGCGGAGTTCAAGGATGGCATTAACCTGGCGTTCAGAGAAAACGTAGCGGTCGCCCTGGATGGCGGCTTGGGAGCGGATGAGGATGCCAAGGCTTTCAGCAGTGACAACGGAGAAATTGTAGGCGGCGAGGCGCTCGCGTGCTTCCTCGCGGTTTTTGGAGTCGCGGATGATCTTGATAAAATCATCTAGGTGCCCGAGGGCGAGGAGATAGGCTTCGAGCAGCTCGGCGCGTTCCTCCGCCTTGTTGAGGAGGTAGCGGGTGCGGCGGATGACGACTTCGCGACGGTGCTCGATGTAGCAGTCGATGGCTTCCTTGAGCGAAAGCTGTTTCGGGCGGCTTTGATGGATCGCCAGCATGTTGACGCTGAACGACGTCTCAAGCGCTGTGAGTTTGTAGAGCTGGTTGACAACCACCTGCGGGCGGGCGTCGCGCTTTAGCTCGATCTCGATGCGGGTTTCCTCGTCGGAAAGGTCGCGCATGCCGGAGATGCCGGTGAGTGTCTTCTCGTTGACCAGCTCCGCGATCCGCTCCTGAAGGGTGGCGCGGTTGACCCCGTAAGGCACCTCACGGATGATGATCATCGATTTCCCGTTTTCGTTTTCCTCGATTTCCACAGTTCCACGCAACCGCATTGAGCCACGACCGGTGCGGAAATAATCCTCAATGCCACGGACGCCGCGGATCTCACAAGCGACCGGGAAATCGGGGCCCTTGATGTGCTCCATGAGGCCTTGGAGATCGATCTTCGGGTCGTTGATCATCGCGCAGATCCCATCAATGACTTCGCCGAGGTTGTGCGGTGCGAGGTTCGTGGCCATTCCGACAGCGATGCCGGTGCCGCCGTTGACGAGGAAGTTGGGAAAAGCGGATGGGAGGACGGAGGGCTCTTGAAGGGTGCCGTCGTAGTTCGGCACGAAATCGACCGTGTCCTTGTCGAGGTCATCCATCATCGCCATCCCGAGCGGGTGGAGGCGCGCCTCGGTGTAACGCATGGAAGCGGCGGCATCGCCTTCAACCGAACCGAAGTTTCCCTGGCCATCGACGATCAGCTCCCGCATCGACCAAGGCTGGCCCATGTTGACGAGGGTGCTGTAGATCGAAGCATCCCCGTGCGGGTGATAGTTACCCATCGTTTCACCGACAATCTTGGCGCATTTCACGTGCCCCTTGGATGGTGTGACTCCAAGCTGGCGCATGGCGTAAAGGACCCGGCGCTGGGAGGGCTTGAGACCGTCACGGACGTCGGGAAGCGCCCGCGAAATGATGACGGACATCGAGTATTCGAGGAACGACTGCGAGAGTTCGTCAGCGACGTTGATGGGCTTGATGGAATCGTGTGACATGAGGAAATTTGACTAGGCGCGATGGAGGGCGTTGGCGGAGACGAAAAGGTTGCGGACGCGGAAGGCGGCCGGGGATTCCTGAAGGAGGACCATGCGGAGGTTGTGGGACTTGGCGGCGAACCAGGGTTGGTCCAAGGCACGAGCTGTTCCCTTTGCCCACGTTGGCATTGGAAGATTGTGTTTGTGCGCGAGGAACGCTGCAGTGGAGGCGAGGAAGGCATCTGCGCGTCCTCCGTCCTTCAGCGAGGGCTCAAGAAATTCGGGCTCTTGGGCTATGAGATCGAAGGAAGGGCTGGCCCGGAAGCGATCCAAAAAATCTCTCATTGCATAGCCGAAAGACTCCGTGTCCGTTATTCCCGTGAACTTCTCGCACATAGGTTTGGCGGTTGATGTCATGATCCGGCTCCTTTCATTTCGTCTATTATCTCTTCGATGAAAAACTGTGTTTTTACCGGGATGCGGGCGACGGGGTAATAGCCTTCGATGATCTCAAACACTTCCGCGCTGCTTTGTAGTTTCAGGTCATTACAGAGGTGAATGATGTCGTTTTTATCCCCTGCCGTGTCGTAATCGGCCACGCGTGCGGCCATGCATTTCATCGCAAGGAGGTAGCGGGTAGTGGGTCGCAGGAGGCGAAGATTCTCCCACTGTGGCATTCCTTCGGTGGTGACATCGCCCTCTGCGGAAAGGAAGCTCTTTACGCCGTCGTAGAGCCAAGAAGCCGGGAGGTGCATCTCTTCGGCAATCTTCTTCGCAGCCTGGTAGATCTCCGTTTTGGGAACGAAGACAGCATCTACGTCACGTGTGGATTCGCGGGCGTCGAAGGCCAGGATCATGGTGGCCCCGCCGAACACGCACAACTCTCCTGTCACGCCCTTTTCAGTGAGGCGCTTGTTGAGGTTTCCCAAGGCGGCGATAATGCTGTCCTTGGTGAGTATGTCGGCGGAATTCATGTCGATGCTGGGCAGGGCGGATGCAATCCGCCGCCACGGTTAGACATCCAGATTGCGGACGTTCAGGGCGTTGTCTTCGATGAAGCGCTTGCGGGGCTCGACGACATCGCCCATGAGGACGTCGAACATTTTGTCGGCTTCCACGGCGTTGTCCTCATCGAGGCGGACGCGGAGGAACTGGCGAGTCTCTGGATCCATTGTGGTTTCGAAAAGCTGCTTGGCGTTCATTTCACCAAGACCTTTGAAGCGCTTGATTTGGACGCCCTTTGCGGAGATCTCGAGAACCTTGGTGAGGATTTCCAATATAGCGAAAATCGGTGTGGTCAGCTTCTTGTCACCCTCGCCCTCGGTGATCTCAAAGATCGGTGTGTCGAGAGAGAAAAAGGTCTTGGTGGATAGGCCGAGCTCTTCCAGGCGCGAGAAGAGTTTGCCGACGGCGGTAGACTCGTGGAGTTCGTGGAGGACGGCGCGGCGGGACGGGCCGGTGAGGACGGCGAGCTCCTCATCGGTAAGCTCCTCATCGAAAAGGCCGAGGTCGCGGTTGTTGGCGGCGAACTCGCTCAGAGCCGCCTCGTCGGCGAAATACATGACGGATTCGACATTGCCCTCGCGGATACGGACCATGTATTCGGGAAGGTGGCCGTCTTCGCGGCGGGCATTCAGGTAGGCCTCGAAGCTACCGCCGTTTCCTTGGATCGACTTTGTGTAACGGGAGAGCGAGGAGAGGATCTCCAGGACGCTTTTTAACTCCTCGGCGGAGAACTCGCGGGATTTGTCGAAGGTGCGGAGAACGACTTCGCCGGCACCGAGATCAATGAGGATCTGGTTGAGCTCGTCATTGTCTTGGACGTATTCCGAACGCTTTTTGCGGGTGACGAGGTAGAGCGGCGGCTGCGCGATGTAGAGGAAGCCGCGCTTCACTAGATCCGGCATGTGGCGGCAGAAGAACGTGAGGAGGAGGGTCCGGATGTGGGAGCCATCGACGTCGGCATCGGTCATGATGACGATCTTGTGATAGCGGACCTTGTCGATGTTGAAGGAGCCGTCCTGCTCGCCATCGCCGATACCCGCGCCGATGGCCGTGATCATCGATTGGATTTCCTTGTTCTGCAGGGCGCGGTGGAGGCGGGCTTTTTCGACGTTGATGAGCTTTCCGCGCAGCGGGAGGATTGCCTGGGTCCGCCGATCGCGGCCCTGCTTGGCGGAACCACCGGCGGAGTCTCCTTCGACAATATAAAGCTCGGATTTCGCGGGGTCGCGCTCCGAACAATCGGCGAGCTTTCCAGGGAGTCCGCCGCCAGAGAGAGCGGATTTCCGGACGGTCTCACGGGCCTTGCGGGCGGCCTCGCGGGCGCGGGCGGCGTTGACCGATTTCTCGATGATCTTGCGGGCAAGGCTGGGATTTTCCTCGAAGTAGGTGTTGAGACCTTCGTAAACGATGGAAGAAACTACGCCTTCGATCTCTGAGTTTACGAGCTTGCCCTTGGTCTGCGAGGAGAAACGCGGGCTGGGCATTTTCACGGAAATGACGCAGACAAGGCCCTCCCGGACATCGTCACCTGAAAGCGCGGGATCCTTGTCTTTCAGAATCTTGTTCGCCTTTGCGTAGGTATTGATCGCGCGGGTGAGGGCGGTGCGGAAGCCAGTCAGGTGGGTGCCGCCGTCAGCATTGGGAATCGAGTTGGCGAAGCAGAGAATCTGGTCGTTGTAGGAATCGTTGTACTGGAACACAACGTCGGCGAAGACGTCCTCCTTGGTTTGCTTCCCATCGTAGTCGTAATCGATCTCGCGCTTGCCGCTGATCACCACCGGATCCGGGTGCACGACGTTCTTGTTTTCGCAGAGCTGAGCGACGAACTCGACGATACCGTTCTTGTAGAAAAACGAAGCTTTTTTCGCGGACTCCGGGCGCTCGTCCTCAAGATCGATGGTGAGGCCGGGGTTGAGGAAAGCGAGCTCGCGGAGGCGGGTGGCGAGGCGGTCGAACTGGAAGACGATCGTATCGACGAAGATTGTCGCGTCGGGGAAGAAGGTGATGGAGGTGCCTGTTTTGTTAGGATCGACATCGCCGACGACATGGAGCTGCTCGGTGGTTTTGCCGCGCTCGAAGGCGATCCGGTGGATCTTCCCGTTGCGCATGATGTCTGCGCGGAACCAATCGGAGAGGGCGTTAACGCACTTCGCGCCGACGCCGTGGAGGCCGCCCGAGTATTTATAAGCGCCTTGCCCGAATTTTCCGCCAGCATGAAGGTTGGTCAGCACGAGTTCTACGGCGGGAATGCCGAACTTCGGGTGCATATCGACCGGGATTCCGCGGCCATTGTCAGATACGGAAATTGATCCGTCCACGTGGATGGAGCATTTGATACGAGAGCAGTAGCCGGCCAAGTGCTCATCGATCGAGTTATCGAGAACTTCAAACACGCAGTGGTGGAGACCGCGCTCATCGGGATCCCCGATATACATGCCGGGGCGCTTGCGGACGGCTTCCAAACCTTCGAGTTTGTCGATCTGAGCCGCATCATACTGCTGCTCGGTGCCGACCTTGGTTTGGGCCTGTTCTGGCTCGTTCGTTGTCTCTGACATAGTGCGGAGACAGGGTCTGAAATCCCGCAGGGGGAGACAAGGACTTAAATTCGGCCGACCGGGAAATCCCGCCGACCGCCGACCGCCTGAATATCAGTGGGTTACGAATCTATTCAGCGATCAACTGGCGCCCGTAGATGATCACAAAGGGGAACAGGGCCAGGACCACGATCGACACCGCAAGCACCCGGAGAGTCCCATCACCTCCCGCCCCTCAGCGTGTTTCTGATCGGTAACGTTCCGGCCGCACTCTACCGCAACCACCCATCGGCAAAGCGTGCCCGTGACGACAGGGCGCCTAAGACAGCTTTGATGCGCCCCCTTGCCCTGCGGCCCACGCGAGGCTTCCGCTTTGATTCATGCGCCACACTGGGGACAGGGGCCGCTCCCATCGGCCCGCACCTGCGGCACGACCAGAGGAGCAGGCCGAGGAGACGCCACGGAAACGGTCCCGCGGAGAGCCAACAGAGGGAGCGGAGTGGGTGCCTGCTCACTGCTATAGAACGCTTGCCTAGCGGATCAAAGCCCAAGCCACACCCGCCCCGATACTCCGGGGCAGTTGCCGCTGCTGCTTTTCAAAAAATTCCGCTTCCAACAAATTTCGCCCTTGCCAGCAGGGGGCCTGAACCGGAAAGGTATCGGCGCAGACACGCGCGCACGAGTAGCTCAGCGGTAGAGCAACCCGTTTACACCGGGTCGGTCGGCGGTTCGATCCCGTCCTCGTGTACCACCTCGCCGCAGCCGGTCAGTTCCCGACGAACTCCGACCTCTTTTCCTCCAGCAGGATCAGCCAATTCATCATCGTGATGGGCGGGAGTTCCGCAGGATGATCGATGGCGGAAAGGTTCATGGTAATCTGGCCCGCAGCCATTGCGGCGTTTGCGACCCCAGTCGTCGCATCAAGGGGCCTCACGGGCGGCGCGGTTGGATCATCGCTGGCGGTCGAGCCTACCTGTCCTGTGACTTCGATCGAAAGCGGGTCCTCTGCAACACCGAAGCGTCTTTCAGGAGAGAACACGGAACAGGGAGGATAGAAAGGCCTGCCGTTTGGAGGCACGTATCCCGCGGGAGGTGTGGCTGGCACATCATTGAAATCACTTCCTATGTATAGCCGCAGGTTGGTGACAAGCGAAAAGCCCCTAGTAAAAGAGGTGAGGTTTTCAGCCTCTTCAAGAATCAGTCCATAGTCAGTATTCGTGCAGGGGATGGCCGGTTGTGCAAGGCCCGGGTTGTTCACGTAGTCGACGTTGACCGCCAGGGAGTGATTCACATCGAGACCGTCCGCTTGGAGTGTGGCGAGGAAATCTCTGAAACGCTCGGGATAGACAGCGACGCAATACTGTCCCGACACAGGCAGTTGCCTGATCTCGAAGGGGGCGCGGATGCGGTAGTATCCGTGTTTAGGGGTGTCCGCGATTGGATCGCCGAACGTCTGATTATCAAAAAGGACGGGGCCGGTGACATTGTTCTTATAATAGTAGCTGTTGCCCGCGCCGTAGGCGACATCCACGGGATTATTGAACACTGCAGTGTTGTTTTCAGCGACCGATTGAGTGAAGCCTATGCCCAGGCCGGTCGCGCTCCCTCCTGAGTAGGCGATGTTTTCCACCGCCCGGTTGCCGTTGGGCAGCAGGTAGGTGAAGCGCAGGGCGACGGGCCTAGTACCGTTCGCGCCGACGGACTCGGTGATGTCTAGAGTCATTGCACATTGCAGCGCGCCGATGGAATAATTGTTCCACGTCGTGGCCGAGATCGAGTTCGCTTCGTTCTGGTTGTGGGAGAAGCGGTCATAGTAAGCCGCTCCGCGGTTGATTGGGACAAACGCGGCTTTTCCACTTTCCGAGGCAAGGGACACGGGAAAAAAGTTTCCCTGCGTGAGGCGAAACGTCTCACGGACACCCGGACCCAATGGATCTACCAAGAAGTTCTGGCCGCCGACCGTGGAATTCTGCGAAAGCACCGAGCCGCGGCGGGTGGCAAGGGCACCGGCGAGCGCGGTACTTCCCTGAACGTCCGCGCGTCCGGCGAACACATTCCCGGCGATGGCGATCTGGTTGCCCCATGCTTCCCCGGTGGCGTGGGTTCCAAGAGCCATGTACGAACTCGCGGAAATCGGCAGTTGGGAGGGAATTTCATAAAGAGAGAGGACGAAGTCCCGGTCCGCCCTGGCGAAACCTGTAACCGCGTCGTCATTTCGCGCGAGACTCATGCTGAAGGCCCACCAGTTTCTTTTCGCGACGAACGGCATTCCAGGGGCGCTGTAGCCGAAGTTGATCTGTGGATAAGGAACCACGTTGAGGGCGCGGTAGGTGGCCGTAGGCAGGCCGACGCGCCCTTGCGCCAGGATTCCATATGCCTTCTCTGAAGAGACGATAGGAAAGGAGTCGTCTGCAGGGAGAGGGAATGCCGAGTTGAGCGCGGGAGGAAACCCTGCTCCGAGATCACGGTTGAGCCCTCCGGAAACGATACCCGCGCTGGCCCCGATGGGCCTAAAGATTGCCGCGACGTTCGCCAGTGTGGAATCGCCAGTATTGCCGCTCAAGTGGGCCGGAATGGCCATCTGCGTAAGCAATTCCTGCGGGATCGACTGCCGGGCGTTCGCTTGGGCGAGGGCTTCCGTGAAAATGCTCTGGAAGCTGAGCGGATCCCTGCGGGCAGGAGAGGAATTTGATCCGTCCTGCATGGCTAGTATCGCCCGGTTGGGAGTGAGGGACACAATGGAGCGCAGGATCATTTCCTCCTTTTCCCGGTAATCCGTTTGGGCCTGGACCGTTGCCTGGACATCACGCGCCAAGTCGGCCCGCTTATAGGCGAAAATCATCATGGTCAGCATGAAGATGGAGATCGTGAGGACCGTGAGCAGCGAGATGTAGCCTCCCCGGTGGTTCTTGCGGAAGTTTGGTTTCATTGCATCGCTCCTGAAAAAGTGATTTCCTCTCCGGCCGGTCCAGTAAATCTCGTTCGTAGAACTCCGTTTTGCACGAAAAACGTAACGTCCGCAGCCTGCCGGGTCACAGCCCATTGCGGTGCAGCCAACGGGCCGACGGTGGGGACGACGTAATAGTAAAGCCCATTGTTCTGGAAGGAGAGAATCCCGGCGCGCATGGTGCCGTTCGGCTGACGGTAGTTGAGGACGAGCACAGGGGAAGGATCCAGAGTTGCATTAGTCCCCGCGACGGCATCATTCAGGGTGGGATGCAAGCGGAAACGCTCCGCATTGATGAGAAGACGGTTGATGTGGTTGTTCGCGATGGGTGCCTCTTCATTGAGGAAGCTCTGCGCTTGGAAAATTCTCAGGAATGTGATCTGCTGATTCAGCAAAGCGAGCACCATTGCTCCTACCGCCATGCCCACAGAGATGGCCACTGACAGTTCCAGAAGAGTGAAGCCCGTGCGGCGTTCTTTCAATTTGAGTCCGGATTTCATTGGGCACGGACGACGGTTCGGGATTTCACGTATGTCCTGCCGGCGATCTGATAGCGCAGCACGCTCTGCACTCTCCAAATCCGCATTGCCGCAGGATTGGTGGCCACATTTCCGACGCTGTTCGCGTCGCCGTCGTTGGGATAGTTGTTGGTGTCCGCAAAACGGGTCCTTACCACCTGGCCGGTGACTGGCACTCCACCTGGCAGGCTGCCGATGGTGACCGGGGTGGTCGTTGTGGCCGGGAAGGTAGGCCACGGTGAGACGGGGGCAGTCAGGTCGTTAGTCAGGTCGTGAAACGGAATCCGCTCAGCCTGCGCCCTCTCGAAGGTGAGGTAGGAGTCGGTAAGCACCTGTTGCAGCACATATTGCCGGGGTGCCAAGATATTGAGGGAAAGCTTAAGCAGCATGATCCCGATCACGGTGAGGATGGAGAGAGCGAGAGTCAGCTCCACGAGGGCGAAGCCGCGGCGCTGTGTTCTCCGCTTGCGGGCGCGTGGGAAACGGGAGAAGCTCCCGGGATGAGCCGTCCGCACCTGAGACACAGCAGTGGGAAAATCGCCCTCGCAGGTCTCCTCTGCGCGTTCCTGTCCGGACCCGCCGCCTTTTCCCAGCGCCTGATCGAGCCTCCGTTCGGCCTGCGCTGGGGAGACTCCCCGGAGAAGTTGATTTCTTGGTCCTCCAAGCACTCGCTGGACCTGAACATTTTGACTCCGGGAAAGCAACCTGCATTGCGAGTGCTTACGATCAAGGCCCCGTCCGGATTTCTGCCGGACTCTCCGGCATCGGCGGTCGAGGGCCAGTTCCTGAACGGCGGCTTGTTCGAGATGACAGTCCACTATGCCGATCCCGATGCTACAGCCGAGCAAATGGAGCTGCGGTTTGAGCAGATGAGAAAACGACTTGGCCTCGAGTACGGAGGCTTCCTCGCCAACCAGCAGCGCCGGATTGCCGAAGATCAGTTCGTCACGCGTACTCAGTCGTTTCATAAGGAACCGGTGCGGGGGGTGTTCCTGCTTGTCGCTTGGACGGAGGTCGAGGACCTCCTGCGAAAGACAAGGCAGGCCACATTCTCGCTGGTTTACAGGAATGATAATTTCAAGAAAGAGCTTGGGGAGAAGACACCGCTTCTCCCCGAGTGATTGCTCCGGCCACCGGCCGCGAGCGCATCCTAGCGGATTTCGTCATCAACGGTGGGGTCGGAATCGGTCTTGTTGGAGTTCCCAGGGTTGCTGGAGTCGACTCCATCGGCGTTGTTACCGTGACCGTTGTTGTTTTTGGGGTCTTTGAACGTGATCAGCACCACCATGTCCTGCATATCACCTCCACCGTAACTGTTGGGCAGATTGTGCCCCAGCTCGAAGAGGTAGATCAGATCACGCGGACCGATGCTGACTTTCCCGCCTTTCAGATAGGGTCTTAGAAAGTCCTTGATGCTCGACTGATCCTGAGCGGGAACATTGGACGGCGGAGTGTCGCCGTTGGCAAGTACCACCACGTTCTCGGGATTCGCAGCGCCGGGTCCGGTGTCCCTCCACGGATTCCAGTTAGTGGTCGTCGTGTTATTATTGCGGGAGCGGAGGTTGATGCTGTCGTTCGGTTTGAGCGTGTATGTGAAGACAGAGCTGTTCGGCTTGATGTCAGGCTGCTGGCCGGTGAATATATTTTGATAAGCCAAGCCGCCGACACGGATATCGAGCTGGCTGTTCTTCCAAGCCCGCCGCCCCCGCCTATCCGCCCTGAACTGGGAGGCTCCGCCGAGAACAGAAACTTCAACGTCCAATTCCTTTGTTGCGGTCACTTCGTCGTCGCCGCCGATATTTACCACGTCCGTTACGGATGCTGCTGGATACGTTATGTTCCAGGTCAGCGTTGGAGACGTTCCGGCAAGGGCAACCTCCCGATTGATATCGAGTTCGCCACTGAGTTTAGAGCTCTGTGCGTGGCACAGGGAAGGATACGCGATAGCGAGTCCGAGTATCAGCTTCGTCATGATGTTTGTTTTCATTTTTCCTATTGGTTTGTTGTTCCGAAATCGGGTTATTTCATTGGGATGTCAGGGTGCCACGGACCCTGAGGCTCCGGTCAAGCGTGACGGATTTCGTATCAAGCTCGGTGATGCCGAAAGGAGTAATTGTGAGTAGCTGAAGCACCCACTTACCATCTGTGGCAAGCAGCTCGTCCCAGGAATCCAGAGGGACAACCTCGTACCCTGGTTTGGTGCCGTAATGCACTACTTCTGGCTTTACTGTAACGCTGTCGGTATCGGGGTTGCCTCCTTCCGGGTATGCACGAACAAAAGTCTTGGAATCCGGATAAAGATCCGTGAGCGAGATCGTGATCGTGGGAGTGTCGAGCCGTATTGTATCCCCAGTTTTAATCCCACTGATCGTACCTTCAGCAACCGGCCACACCTGAACTACGACCGAGCCAAGCTCTTTCTCTTTGTCCATCTGCAGATCCGGGAGCGCATAGACGCTGAAGCGCTCCTCTCCACGGATCTTTATCCTGGGAGATGCCACGATTTCCGTGCTGTGGACGCTGGGGCCGATAAGCCCGTTTTGTTCGATATATACTTGGCTGTGAAGAGAGGCCTGCCCTCTGTCTACACTAGTTCCATCCCCATTTTCACCGTAGAACAGCGTGTGGCGCTTCAGCAAAACTTTCTTCGCCGCCTCCTGAAGGTTCTCGCCTGCAGTTAAGCCACTCACGGTAAACTCTACGCTGAACGGCTCGTCCGCCCGGGTTCGGGGTGGACTCTGGAACGGATCTTTGCTTGTAATGCGGAAGCCCGTAACGCTCGGTGCGAGCGGAGCCACATATTTGCTCACAAGGAGTTGCGATTTCGGGTTGGGTCCAAGATCGGTCCGGAGGGTATGGAGTTCGAAGGTGGCACCACCGCCATCCATCGCCATTGGCGCAAGATCTGTGCCAGAGGGAGGCACGTCATACTGGGACATTGGACCGGAATCCTGGATCTGAAGGATAAAGTTGGTGTAATTTTTCTTAGGACCGCTTTGAGCGAAGGAAATGCCAGTCATCCCGAGAAGAGCTGCTGGAACGATGGCTAGTGGCTTGAGTCTCATGGCTGAGGTTGGTTGAGGGTGGGTTCGGCGTTATCTTTCGTATCTGTCGGTGGAAGCACAGAGGTAGGGGCCTGCGCCATAGTCGCGACAACGAGCATCTTCGTGCGTTCCAGAAGGCTGGCGGCGGTCTCCGCGAAAGGTTCATTCCCCTCCGCTTGGCGCTGGGTGACTTCAAAGGTCGTGACCCATCCCCTGTTGAGAACAAGGAACTCGGACCATGACACGATCTTGCTACCTTGGGCGTAGCTGCGGCGGTTTTCATACTCCGCAGGAATTTTAACGATGGAACCCTTCGGCACGAGGGTGGCGACACCGTTGAACGAGATGAACTCGCAGCGGTCGAGGAGATTACTCGGTTGGTAGACTTTCTCGGGTGGAGAGGGCTCCGCCGTTTTCAAATTCGCATAGGGATTGTTCTGCTGCGCTTGCCGCAACTGCGCCACGAGATCTTCCTCGGTCGGGGACTTCTTGATCGGGACACCCTCATACGATCCCTGCGCCTGAAGAGCTATGGGGACGAGGGAACAGAGAGCGAGGAAAGCGAGCGTTCCGCAGCGTTGCCGTGCAGCGTAGCATACGCGGGCGGGAACCCCTTGGGCGATTGGACTGACTGCCTTGGCGGCAGCCGGGTGGCTGGTTGTTCTCATGACTGGATGTAAGTAAATTTTTCGGCTTTTTGCCTTCGGCTCTTATTATACGGGATCTTACTAAAGAGTCGGCAGCCCGGACCGGGCATGGCAGGAAGGGCGCGCTTGTTAGCGTTTGGCCCTGCCAGTTCGGGACAGAATCCCGATCCGGGCTGACTGGAAGTCCTCTAAGGGATAGGGAGCTTCCAGAAAAGATGTGTGCTTCGTTCGATCTTTTAACAGTGGCGATTCGGGGTTTGGGTTTGTTTAACAGCAGTGTCTGGTGATCTTGTTCAGTGACTTGGGAGAGCAGGTTCCCACGCAGGTAGCTCCGGTTCAATTCCGGCGGATTTCCATGGGCCCACAGGCACTTCGTGGTCCTCCACAAATTTCCATTCGACCCGCTGGCCGCTGCCGAGTGCGAGGTAGTCGCGGACGGCGGGGCTGATATCCAGACCGGCGGCGCGGTTGCGGTTGGCGCGGGGATACTCGTTTCCGAAAACGTATTCGTGATGGTCGATCTCAAAGGGGCCGACATCCTCCCACTGGGCATAGCAGATTCTACCTTCGAAGTGTATTGCGATCCACCGGCCCTTGCAGACGGAGATCCCCTCCCCCTGATAGCGCTCCCAGAACCAGGGAATGATCTTTGCGGCCTCGGGACGATGGCGGAAATCCTCGCCGATGTCGTTGTAGGGCAGGGCGATATAGAACGCGTTTAGCTTGGGGATGAAAGCCTTGGGAAAATATCCATCGCGGCTATGGGGATCGTCATAGCCGCCGAAGTTCTCCTGCCAGTTCTGATCCCAAGCGCTCTTGTTGTTTGGCGTCGGATTGAACTCAGTAGGGCGCTCGCCAACCCAGAACACGGTGGTGACTATGTTGCGCTTCCATGCGGCGCTGCGGCGGAACACCGATGAAGGATTTTCCAAAACCACTCTCGCGGCAGCCGGGACTCCAAAAGGATCGGAAAGGCCGGAGAGCGCTTCCCGGCGATTCTCCAAGAAATCCTCATGCGCCGCCTGAAGCTTGTCCGATAGCCGGGCACCTGTGGCTGTCCCGGTAAGGAGCAGACTTAACAAGCCAGCGGTGGAGAAGAGAGACTTCATTTTAGGATCCTAACAAGGCCCCAATGGGTCTTAAAGTTGAAGCCATCTTAACTTTTTGTAACCCTTAAGCAAGCCCTTTCTGGTTTTTTTGAACGAAATCGTATGCCGGGTGTCCTCCCGAAAAGAAACTTGTATCCATAAGGATTGCAGGGACTTAGGAAATCGCGGTGCGGCTCGATCCAAAGCAAACAACGCGAGAATACCACCTCTGACGCAACGAATTTCTACCACCACGCCCACCAGCCCTCAAACTTTTTTTGAAAGTTTTGAACGGATTTGAGATGGCGATTTTTTGGGATTTGAAGCGATTCAGGCCCGGCCAACGCCGAAGCGTCGATCGATGTCCTTGCGGTTGTATTCCGTCAGAGTCGGCCTGCCGTCCGCCGCGCAGTAGGGCAGATCGCAGGAAAAAAGCTCCTGAAGCAATGCCTGGGCTTCCCCAAGACGTGGCCGGACCCGGAGAGAAGCCTTGTTGGCAATGATCCTCGCCAGCCTCTCGAAGGCGAAACGTCCTGCGAGACCCGGCCCGTGCAGCATGTCCTGCAGCATTTCGTCTAGAAAATCCCTTGGATCCTCAAGCGCCAGGCAGGCCGGGATGCTGCGGATCTGCAGGGTGTTGCCGCCAAAAGCCTCGATTTCGATGCCCGCCTCAACGAGAGCCATTTTCTCGCGCAGCAGGACATCCAGATCGCGCGGATCCAACTCGAGCAGGATCGGCACCAAGAGGTTTTGCGTCTCCATGCCCCGCTGCCGCCCTTTGGCTAGATTTTCAAAAAGAATCCTCTCCTTCGCCGCCTTCGGATCGAAAAGCACCAAGCCCTCGCTACTCTCCAAGATCACGTAGCGCTCCTGCAGCATCCCTACCAAGCGAAACTCCGGGCCCCGGCACGGCGGCTCCGGCGGGGCTTCCGGAACCAGCTCCGGCTGGCTTGCGTAGAATACGGGCCTCGCGCCCACCACCTCCCGTTCGGCAGACACCAGCGGCGCTACCCCCTGCGCCACCGCAACAGGCACAGGTGCAGCTACAGGTGTGGGCCTCAGGCACTCCGCCACAGTTCGCGAGATCAGATCGCGGATTTCAAACGGCCGGTGAAAACGCACCTCACGCTTCGCCGGATGCACGTTCACATCGACCAGCTGGGGCTCCACATCCAACCACAACCATGCCGCCGGGTGCAGCCCGTCCTGCAGATTACCACGGAATCCCTCGGAGAGGCCTTTAGAAACCGCCGCATCCTCAATCGGTCTACCATTGAGAAAAACAAACTGGTGCCGCCGGCCTTTGCGGGCATGTTTCGCTGGCAGCACAAATCCTATCACCCGCATTCCCGGGCCCAGCCGCTCAGGCATCGCCACCAGCTCACCGCCCATCTCATTTCCGATCAGTTGCCGCACCCGGTCCACTGTCCGCGCCACCCCCGGCAGATCGAACACCACCCGCTCGTCTCGTCGAAAACGAAACCTGACCCCGGGAGCCGCCAGCGCGTGAAGCCGCAGTTGCTGCTCCACATGCGCGGCTTCGGTTGATTCCGCGCGCATGAACTTTCGCCGCGCCGGCATGTTGAAAAACAAGCTCCGCGCCTCGATCACCGTTCCCGGCGCGCCACCCGCATCCCGCACATCCCTCACCTTTCCCCCGTCCACTACGATTTCTGTTCCGGAAATATCGTCCGACCGCCGCGTCATCAGCCGGAACTTCGCCACGCTGGCGATGCTCGGCACCGCCTCTCCACGGAAACCTAGGGTCATGATCGTCGCCAGGTCCGCAGAGGTCCTCAGCTTGCTGGTGGCATGCCGCTCCAGTGACAGCAAGGCGTCCTCCCGTGTCATCCCGCAGCCATCGTCCGTCACGCGGATCAGACCAACGCCGCCTCTCTCAATGTCCACCAGCACCGATTTTGCCCCCGCATCCAAGCTGTTCTCCACCAGTTCCTTGACCACGCTCGCCGGGCGCTCCACCACCTCGCCCGCCGCGACCTGGCTGGCTAGAATATCTGACAGGATTTTCACCAGCGGCATGGCCGCATCTTGCGAGCAGGCGGGGAATCGGGCAACACTCAATAGGTCATATAGGACGGATATGACCTATCCTTGACGGCGCAGCTCCGCAAGATAGCCTCCCGCGCAATGGCCGGATTTTTCAAATCACTTTTCAACAAAATCGCCAACCAAGCGGAGGTCGATTGGGACGAGCTCGAGGCCAATCTGATCGCCTCCGACCTCGGAGCGAAACTAAGCACCGGAATCGTCGACGAGCTTTACGATCTGGGACGCGAGGTCTCCGCCAAAGATGTTGTCGACGTCACCCGCAGACGCCTCTCTAAAATTCTCCCCGAAGACACGCCCGCGCCCCAAGCCCGGGAGGATGGCAAACCCACGGTGATCCTCATCGTCGGCGTCAACGGCACTGGCAAAACCACCTCTTCCGCCAAGCTCGGCCTGTGGCTGAAAAACCGCGGCCACTCGGTCATGCTCGCCGCCGCCGATACGTTTCGCGCAGCCGCAGTCGAGCAACTCCAGCGCTGGGGCGACCGGCTCAACCTCCCAGTCGTCGTGGGGAACGCAAACGCCGACCCGTCCTCCGTCTGCTTCAAAGCCCACGAGAATGCCGTCGACGCCAAGGCGGATTTCCTCATCTGCGACACCGCAGGCCGCATCCACACCCGCCACAACCTGATGGAGGAGCTGGGGAAAATCCGGCGCACCCTCGCCAAACAAGATCCCTCCGCGCCCCACCTGACCTTCCTCGTCGTAGATGCCTCCACCGGCTCGAACGCGCTCAACCAAGCTCGGGAATTTCACAAGGCCAGCCCGCTCGACGGCCTGATCGTCACCAAGCTCGATGGCTCAGGCAAAGGCGGCATCGCCATCACCATCTACGATACCCTCAAAATCGCCCCCCGCTTCATTGGCACCGGCGAGGAACCCGAAGCGTTTTCGATCTTCGAGAAGGATCGCTTCGTGGCCGAGGTGCTGTAACGTGGCGGGGGGGGGGGGG
>JBGTDO010000130.1:0-32861 GCA_041748235.1 Akkermansiaceae bacterium
GAATTCCGCAGCGAGATCGCCGCCTACCTTGAAAGAAAAAACGAAAACCCGAGACCTGTCAGCTGGCAATTCACCAACGAAAAAGCGCGTATCAAGCTCAAGTCGCTCTACCCATCAATCTGAGAATTACTGACCACTAGGGGGCGGGGCGTGGCGGATGCAATCCGCCGCCACGGCTGCTGGGCGACCGAAGATCGCCCCCACGTGGCTGTGGCTCAGCATCGGGGCGCGTTGCGGACCATTAAGGCTTCGATCTCATCGGGGTCGATGGGGATGGTGGCCATGAGGTCGGTGTTTTCGGTTTTGCCGATGAGGTAGTTGTTTTCGAGACGGATGCCGATGCGCTCTTGGGGGATGTAGATGCCGGGCTCGATGGTGAAGAGCATGCCTTCGGCGACGGGTTCGTTGGGTGGTGAGACGTCGTGGACGTCGAGGCCGAGGTGGTGGGAGGTGCCGTGCATGAAATACTTTTTCACGAGAGGCTTGGTGTCGTCCTGGGCGTCGGCTTCGGCTTGGGTGAAGAGGTTCAGGCTCACCATTTCCTTTTCCATCTCCGCGAGGATCATTTTCTGGTAGTCGGGGATCAGGATGCCGGGGCGGAGGATGGAGTTGGCGAAGCGCATGATGCGGAGGACGGCCGTGTAAACTTCGCGTTGGCGTGGCGAAAATTTTCCGGAGACGGGTATGGTGCGGGTCATGTCGGAGTTCCATCCGCCGTATTCTGCTGCGACATCGAGGAGGAGAAGATCGCCGTCCTGCAGGAGCTGGTCGTTCTGCGTGTAGTGCAGCACGCAGGCGTTTTTGCCGCCGGCGATGATCGGGGAGTAGGCGAAGCCGCGGGAGCCGGAGCGGGTGAACTCGTGAATGAACTCCGCCTCGACCTCCCATTCGCCGACGCCGGGTCTGACGAACGGCAGGATGCGGCGGAAACCTGATTCGGTGATTTCGCATGCGGTTCTCGTGAAGGAGATTTCCTCTTCGGTTTTCACCACTCTCAGACGGTGGAGCAGGGGGGCGAGGCGCTCGTAGTGGTGAAGGGGGAAGCGGGCGCGGCACTCTTTGATGAAGCGGTCGTTGCGCGTTTCGATGGCGACGCCTGCGCGCGGGTGCTCATTGGTGCGCAGGTAGATCGTTTCCGCTTGCGGGACGAGGCGGTTGAGGATGGCGTTGAAGCCGGAGTGCCACTCGACGCGGTGAACACCGGTTCGCTCACGGGCTTCTTCCTTGCTGAGTTTGGCTCCTTCCCAAACCGCGATGAGTTCGTTGCTTTCCCGCAGGAAAAGGATTTCTCGATCGTTCGGATCGTGGGCGTCGGGAAAAAGCAGAAGGATGGTTTCTTCCTGAGCGACGCCCGTTAGATAGAAGAGGTCGCTGCTTTGCTTGAAAGGGAGGGTGGCGTCGGCGTTGCTCGGGTAGATGTCATTGGAGTGGACGATGACGATGCTCCGCGGCTTGAGCAGGTTTGTTAGATTTTGCCGGTGCCTGATGAAGAGGGCTGCGGAGGGAAGGGTGGTGCGCATGTGGTTCCTGACTTCCCAAGAAAATGGGGCAGCGGCTATTTCTTGTCGAGATTGGCTTTCGCCCTCCCCGTGGGCACTCTTATCGCCACTGCCTAGCGGTGGTTCCGCTTGCAATGCGGCGTCTGCTGTGAAGAGCTTGCGGGGGAGAGATGAGGAACTTTTTTACCAGGAATAGGACGTCGTTGAAAATCTGCGGGGTAACCCTGAGGAGTGACGCGGAGAAACTGGTGGAGCTCGGGGTTGATGCCGTGGGTTTCAATTTTTGGCCTCGATCAAAGCGGTATCTCGACCCAGCCGGTGCCAATTGGATCGAGGGGCTCGGAGGACAAATTCTGCGGGTGGGGGTTTTTGTCAATGAAGCGAGTGAGCTTCCATTCCGGCTTTTCGGTAACGGATGGATCGATGTGGTGCAGCTGCATGGCAATGAAGGCGCGGAGGTGACGCAGCGTTTCGCGGCAGCGGGAATACCTGTGATCAAGGCGGTGGGTGTGAAAGGCGTGGAGGATCTGGAGCTGGCGGCGACGCACGAGGCGGACGCTATTTTGTTGGACGCGCATGCTCCGCAGGTATTCGGAGGGACAGGGGAGACTTTTGATTGGAAGCTGGCGGAGGCGTTCAAGCATCGTTTCCCCGACCGGCTGCTGGTGCTCGCCGGGGGCATTACCGAAGCAAACGCGCTCTCGGCGGTTGGCGAGATCGGGCCGGTGGCGCTCGATGTTGCCTCGGGTGCGGAGAGTGCGCCGGGTGTGAAGGATTTTAGAAAGGTGGCCGGTCTGCTGGCCGCTTGCGGAGGTAGGAGATGATTACCGATTCGCATTGTCACCTTGCGTCGGAGCGGTTTTCCGATGAGGAGCGGGGAGCGCTGATCGATCGCGCGGAGGAGGCGGGGGTTCATCGGCTGGTGACGCTTGCGACCTCCCTTGATGACGTGGAGAAAAACCTGGAGCTGGCGCGGGATCCACGGGTCAAGGCGGCGATCGGTATTCATCCCTGCGAGGTTCACGAGGCTCCGGATGACGCTGTGGCGCTACTGTCGGCGCATGCTGGCGATCTGCGGGTGTGCGCGATTGGCGAGACGGGCTTGGATTATTTTCATCCTGCTCCGGAAGGATGGGCGGAGGGGGATTACCGGGCAAGGCAGCGGGATTTTCTAAAGCAGCATTTCGAACTAGCGGCGTCCGCCGGGCTGAACGTGGTGATTCACACGCGTGACCGGGAGGGCAACGCTTCGTTCGACGACGCATTGGATGTCTATCAAGATTACAGCACCCGGGTGCGGGCGGTTTTTCACTGCTTCATCGCCGGGTGGAGTCTGGCGGAGCGGGTGATCGATCGCGGCGGCTTGGTTTCTTTCGGTGGGGTGGCGACTTTTAAAAAAGCGGATGTGGTGAAGGATGCGGTGCGGCGTTGCCCGGAGGGGAGCTTCATGTTGGAGACCGACTCCCCTTATCTGGCTCCGGAGCCGATGCGGGGGAAGCGCAACGAGCCGGCGTTCACGATGCACACGGCCAGAGCGGTCGCAGAGCTGCGGGGCGAGTCTCTTGAGCAGCTGGCGGCACACACCGAGGCGGCGGCTTCGAGTTTTTTCCGATGGGAAATGATTCGACTTGAATAAATTGCTCCCTGACAATCGTTCTCATCTGTGAGAAGTTCCCGCACATTTTTCCCCATCAAGACTCTCTTTATGAAATACCAACTGATTCTCCCGATAGCTCTGTCAGCCGTGCTTGCCTCCTGTGCCCAGAAGGCCGCTGAGGAAAACTACGACGTCGCAAATCCGTATGCCGCTCCCGATTATGGAGACGCCGCCGCTGCACCTGAACAGTCCAATCCGGTAAATCCAGCGTACGATACAACCGCAGTGTACGAAGACACCACTCCTGCGATCACCTCTTCTCCCTCTCGTGCGACTCTTCCCGCTACTGACGCGGCCGCCTCTTCAAGGGTCCACACCGTCGTCAAAGGTGACTCGCTCTGGGCGATCGCGAAAAAGTACAACGTCACCGTGGATGGGATTAAGGCGCTAAACAATATGACCACTGACACGGCCGTCCTGGGTGCCCGCCTGCAAATCCCCGCTTCTAGATAAACTCTGATGTTCCCGCGGTATCTTCTGCTTGGCCTGGTGATCGGCGGCCCGCTCTTCGCTCAGCTGGATACTCCGACGGAATCCCCGATGAGTCCTCGCGAAGGGGCTATCGAGCAAATGTTGTCGGAGCGGGAATCACCCGAAGCTATGGAAAAAGCCATCGCCGCCGCTCGTGCATTAAATATCCCCGAGCAGGCGATTCTTGAGGCACGATTCCTCTTTCATGTGGATCGGGCCGAGGACAAGGAGATCGCCGCCCTGCTGCCGACGTTCCTCAAGCAGAAGGAAAATTTCAACCTCCTGGAAAGCGAGATCTTCGCCAGCGAGGACGACTGGCTGGCCGTCACCGAATACGTGCAGGCGATCGGGGCGATGCAGAAGGGGGACAAAGCTGCTTTCAAGCATCACATAACCGAGGCCTTCTGGTTGAGTCCAAAGCAGGGAGCTGCTTTTGCTCCACATATAGACCGGATGAGATTGATGGATGCGATGAAGGCGGTGCGGGTCGATTTCGAGAAACCCTACACCAGCATCATCGACCGGAAGCCGGTAACTCTCGGAGAGATCGTGGGTAAGAAGAAGGGTTTGCTTCTCCACTTCTGGTCGCCTTGGAGTCGTGAGTGCGAGGCGACTCTGCCTGAATTTTTTGTCACAGCGGCGCATCTCTTGGCGAAAGACATCGCGGTCGTTTCCGTTCTACCCGAGACTTCAGAAAAGGTGATGGGCGACGCAAAGACGATGCTTGAGGAGACGAAGAAAAAGATCCCGGGCTCTTGGCTTGTGGACACGAAGAAGGCTGCTCTCAGTCTCAAGCTCCGCGTCCAGAGCGTGCCCGTGGTCGTTGTTGTCTCGCCACAAGGAGAAGTGCTTTTCAACGGGCACCCCACCGACGGAGATTTCTGGAAAACTCTTGAGAAGCTCAATCCCGAAATCGAGCGGCCGGAGATGCGGGAGCAGCATTAATTTACTAGGCTCTCGCTAGTACGAACGTTCCAGTAGAGCATCGGATTGGATGTGTCTGAAAAATTTTGGATACCTTTACTTTAAACTTGACCAAAATGCGAAATACTAGTTTCGTCGTATCAAGCAACGGAAGTTATCCAAATGGTAAAGCCGACCCACCCGTCAAATTTAGAGCTCCAGGCCTTGTCCGTATTGTGGCACAACGGGCCGTCTACGGTGAGAGTAGTACATGAATCTCTGCCGGACGGCCGGGCAAGGGCCTACACCACGGTTCTGTCGGTGATGCAAAGCCTTGAGCGCAAGAAGCTGGTGAAGCGGACCCGTTCCGGCCGGGCTCATACTTTTGAGCCCGCGTTTTCACAAGAGGTCATCGTCCGCCGCGCCATTGATGACTTTGTGACCAATGCTTTTGGAGGACGTCTCGGTGAGGCTGTTCTCGCTACCCTCTCCACCGGTTCACTGACACCGGAAGAGAAAACAAACATCGAACGCGAACTCCAACGACACAAAACCATGGCTGCAAAAAAATCAGCAAAGAAAGCCGCGGCCTCACCCGCGAAGAAGACCGCAAAAAAAGCCGCTACGAAGGCACCAGCTAAAAAAGCTGCTGCGAAGAAGGTAGCCAAAAAAGCGGCCAAAAAAGCACCTGCCAAGAAGGCTCCAGCGAAAAAAGCTGTAACCAAAAAGGCGGCTAAAAAGGTGGCGAAGAGCGCCAAGAAGGTAGCGAAGAAGGCGGCGAAGAAAGTCGTGGCCAAGAAATCCGCCAAGAAAGCACCTGCTAAAAAGGCAGTCACCAAGAGCGCGGCAAAAAAAGCGGCACCCTCCAAGAAGGCACCCGCGAAGAAAGCTGCCAAAAAAAGCGCGAAAAATTAATTCCGTCATCGCAACAGCTTTATCTGCCTCCTGGGCATAGCCGGCTGTCGCGTTGTTCTTGATGTTCAACACAAGGCGGGAGGCTGAAGCGCCTCCCGCTTCGTATTTGTCGGGCGATGCTTCTTCCTCGCGAAAACCATTCTGCAAGCTAGTGTCGCCTCATGACGATTTGGCTCACGGGATGTTCTTCAGGGCTTGGCCGCGCTCTTGTGGATGAATTTGTAAAACAAGGCCACACTATCGCCGGCTGCGCGCGTCGTGCGGAGCGGATCGGGGCTCTGCGCGAAGCCTTTCCTGCTCCTCATTTTTTCAGCGTAACCGATGTTTCCTCCGATCCAGAAGCTGAACGCTTTTGCGAGGCGGCGATGGAAGCCGTGGGTCCGCCCGATTTCTTGATCAACAATGCGGCGATCATCAATCCGCCGGCACCGCTGTGGAAGATTCCGGTCGCCGAATTTGACCGCCTCATCGCGATCAATATCAATGGCACCGCGAATTTCATCCGTCACACGGTCCCGCTCATGATCTCCAGAGGAAAGGGCGTCATCGTGAACCTCTCCTCCGGCTGGGGCCGCTCGACGTCCCCGGAAGTTGCGCCCTACTGCGCAAGCAAGTGGGCGATCGAGGGGCTGACCCAGGCGCTTGCGCAAGAGCTTCCCTCCGGTCTTGCTACGGTCGCCATGAATCCCGGGATCATCGATACGGAAATGTTACAAAGCTGTTTCGGTGAAGAGTCCAAAGCTTACCGCAGCCCCCGTGAGTGGGCGAAGACGGCGGTGCCGTTTCTCCTCGCTTTAAACCAGGGAAACAACGGACAAGCGGTCACGGCACCGTGAGGCGGCTTATCTTGCAAACGCTAGGACAAGGGCGACGAGAGCCACACAAGTGGCAACAATCGATAAAATCCGTGCCTGCCTGAGCCGGGCTGTGAGGGAGCGGTTGACCTCCGCCTGTTCGCGCAGTTCCTCGACTGTCGCTTGCAGCTCTTGGATAGAGGCAGCCACGACCTTGCTCATGTTCAGCATATCCTCTTCCAGCTTTTTGATTCGCTCGTCAGTGGCCAGCCCGCGGCTTTGGTCCGCGCGTTCCCCCAAGGAGCCCATGAGGCCACTGGAAGCACTCAACAATGGGGCGATGGCTTTGAGGATCGGGAGAATTTTTACGGCCATATTATCGTAGTGGTCAGCTGAGAGCCTGACGAGGGCGGTAAGGGATATCAACTGCGTTTCCTGGATTCGGCGCGAGCGAGCTGAAGGCAGGAATGGGTGACGAATCTGAAATTAACAATGGGTCTTCCGAAAAAGCGCGCTACCTTCGACCCCAAGAGGGCATGGCTGATAAGAAAATCATCATTGTAGGTGCTGGGCCTGGCGGTTTGACCGCTGGAATGATCCTCGCCCGGCGCGGGTTTCAAGTGACCATCGTCGAAAAAAAGGATCGGGTTGGCGGGCGCAGTGCGGAGCTCCGGGTAGGCGATTTTTCCTTCGATACCGGTCCAACTTTTCTGCATCAGAAGTTCACTCTGGACGAGGCGTTTCACGAAGCGGGGCGTGCTTCGGGCGATTATCTCGATTTCGTAGGGTTAGATCCGATGACTCGCCTGTCCTGGGAGGGAGTATCAATGGAAACGACTCCGGATGTTGATCGGATGGCAGGCAACATTGCCAGCGCGTTCCCCGGAGACGAGGAGGGCTTCCGCCGGTTCATGAGTGATCACGCTGAGAAGATGCGGAAGATCTATCCATGTCTCCAACGGCCGTACCACGAGCTGAAATCGTACCTCTCGGCGACCCTTCTGAAGGCACTGCCTTACGTGGCCACGCGGAAGTCGGTGGTGGATGTGCTGGACGGCTATTTCAAAGACGACCGGCTGAAGCTGGCGTTTACCTTTCAGGCAAAATATCTTGGGATGTCACCATGGCGTTGCCCGGCGCTTTTCAGTATCCTCTCTTACACCGAATACCGCTATGGCATTTACCACGTGCGGGGCGGTTTGTGCCGGATTTCCGCCGCGATGGCGGACGTTTTCGAAGAGCACGGAGGGAAGCTTCTGCTAGGACAGGGCGTGCGGGAACTGCGGCTTGCGGGTGCGCGTGCCAAGGGAGTGGAGTTTGAGGACGGGACTTTTCTCGAAGCCGACGATGTCATCGTCAACGCGGATTACGCCCATGCCGTGACGCGTCTGCTCGGTGAGCGTTCGCACAAAGAGGATGAGATGAACCGCAAGAAGTTTTCTTGCTCCACGTTCATGCTCTACCTCGGGCTGGACAAGATCTACCCGGACGAACCGCATCACCACATTATTTTTGCGGATGACTACCACTTGAATGTGGAACAGATCCAGGGGGAGCGGCTCGTTTCCGATGACATGTCGATCTACGTTCGCAACTCCTGCATCAATGATCCGTTGGTGGCACCAGCGGGGAGGTCAGGGCTCTACATTTTGGTCCCCACGATCAACACGCGCAATGGCTTCGACTGGGAGACGGCCAAACGAGAATACCGGGAGCGGGTTTTGCAGCGGATCGAGGAAAGGACCGGGATGAAGGATCTGCGGGAACACATTGTCGAGGAGCGCATTATCACTCCGGATGATTGGCGGGACGGCCTTGATGTGTTCATGGGTGCCACTTTCAATCTAGCGCACACGCTTGACCAGATGCTCTACCTCCGCCCGCACAACCGCCTCCGCGGCTACGAAAACATTTATCTAACAGGGGGAGGGACTCACCCCGGAAGCGGCCTGCCGACGATCTACGAGAGCGCCCGTATCTCTGCGAACCTCATCTGTGACAGCCACGGTGTGGCTTATGAACGCGCGGACTTCGCTACCGCCTTGCTTGCGTGAATCCGATGGATAATCCGGACAAGCCGATCGCGGTTGACCCGCTGGACGGCTATGCACGGAACATTGGAGATAATTGCCCACCCGGCGATGATGAGGCAGGCCCACCAAGGATTCCAAAGAGAAGGGATCGTGCAGAGAAGCATTGCCGTCCAATGACATGCCTCGCCACGTCTCGTCTCCGTGATGAATCGGCGGAGATAAGCGATGTCCTGCGATTCCAGCGAACGTTTCTGAAAACCTCCTAAAAACCATCCCGCCCCATCTGGGAGGAGACGTTTCCACTTTTTCACGGCGAAGAAGGATAAGCCAGGTGTCCGCTTCGGTGCTGCGAGCGGGCCCTGAAACCATGCTTCCGGCATCCGGGTGAACAGGTAGGCGCAGGCAAGTTGGATGCCTGCGAGCGCAAAGATGTTCAGCACCACAGCCCAAAGAACCGGTGGGTTAAACAGCATCGTCGGCAATCCTCCTTCCTTTCCATGTCACACGTTTCCCTGCGGATCCGGTCGAGCGAATAAACACGATTACGTAAAAAAGCAGCGGCAGCGGGTAGAGCAGCGCCGTCCACAGCGGGAAGCGGCCGATGCGGCCCAGCATCCACCAAAGCTGCGCCGCATAAAGGCCATACATGGCCGCCAGCCATGGAGAAAAGAACGCGGCGCCCGCAGCAATGAAGAGGCAGCTGATCCAAAGGGCGATCGTGATCATGGTACTCCGGGCGGTGGCTGCAGCACCTGCGGCGAAGCCTTTGGTCCAGCCGTCGATCAAGGCCCGCAGCCCGCTGGGATACATGCGGAACCGGAGCATGCCCTTTCCTGTGGCGGAGGCGGTGGCAGTGCCTTGGTCTCGCAGGATTGCGGCCAAGTGGAGGTTTTCCAGCACGTGGCCCCTGACCTTCGAGTGGCCACCGCATTCCTCATAAGCAGCGGCTGGAATGAAAAGGCTGGGACCGACAAGCCCGCGGGGCATGGAGCCGAAGGCCATGAGCAGATTGAAAAAAGCGGAGAGACCCTCGGTTTGGCTGCCGGTCTCGTGCCATGGGAGGAGTGAAAGCGCGCCTCTGCGGTGGCACGCCAGGAGTCGGTCCAGCCCGCGGCTCCCGTCAAGGCGCACATCCGCATCCAGAAACAACAGATATTCTCCGCCAGCAGCTGCAGCCCCCGATTGACACGCCCAAGGTTTTCCGCGCCAGCCGGGCGGAGGCGTGCCGGGATGAACCACTTTCGCCCCGAAAGTCTCAGCTATGGCTGCGGTGGCGTCTTCCGAATCGTCATCCACCACGATCACCTCCAGCGGATTCGTCCTCTGGGCGAAGATGGACTTCAGCAAGAGTGGGAGGTTTTCCGCCTCGTTTCGTGCCGGAATGATAATGGAAACATTGTCCGCCGTGGGGAACGGTTCCGCCGCAGGTGGATCGGGCGCGCGAAGTCGGCGTGCGAGTCGCCATGAGAGCAGCCACTGCAAACCCAACAGGCAGATCAGGATGATTTCTGCAGTTTGTCCCATTCCACGATTTTCCGGGAAACGTTGCGCCCCCCTAGTACCACCATTGGCATACCTCCGCCGGGGTTGGCGGAGCCGCCGACAAAGAACAGGTTCTGATACTCCGTGCTCTGCTGCGGTGCCTTGAATGCTAGGTTTTTGAAGCGATCCGAGGCCACCCCGTAGATCGATCCTTTGTTGGAATTGTATTGCTCCAGGATGTCCTGCGGCGTCCACGTGTGCTCCACAACGATGTGCTTGCGGAGGTCCGTCAGGCCCATGCGTTCCAGCTTGTCCAGCACCCGCTCGCGGAAGCGGGCATAATCCTCTGGGGTGAGCGGGTTCTCATCATCGATGTAAGGGATGTGCGGTAGTATCTTAAGAGATTCGCAACCCGCCGGGGCCACTGTGGGATCGGTGCGTGAGGCGGCCACCAGGTAGATCGTGGGATCGGCTGGCAGCTCCCTGCGCTTAAAAACGCTGCGGAAGTGGGCGCGTTGATCGTCGGAAAAAAAGAAATTGTGGTGGGCAAGTTGCGGGTAAGTGCGATCCAAACCGAGTTCCACAATCAGACCTGAGCAGGCGGGCTCAAGACGTTTCTCCATGCCTCTGACAAATTTCTCATCGGCACCCAGAAGTTGACGGTAAGCGGGAATTACTTCGATATTGGAAACGATGATGTCCGCCTTGTGCTGTTCTCCGTCTCCGGTGCGGACGCCGGTGACGTTGCCATTCTCCCGGGTGATTTCTTCCACCTTCGTATTAAGAAGCACGGTAATGCCCAGCTCCCCCATCAGTTTGCCCAAACCTCTCGCAATGCCATACAGGCCGCCATCGACGTACCACAAATCATAGCGGAACTGGATCGCTGGCAGGCAATTCATAAATGCCGGGGCGCGATAGGCCGAGGAGCCGACGTATTTGATGAAGTAGTCGAAAATGTCCCGCATCTTCCGCGTCTTGAGATGGCGCGCCACTCCGCCGTGCATGCTGCGGAAGAGGTCGAACTTGAGGAAGTTTCCCAGGCCATAATGGTTACGAAATCCTTTGGCTGTATCCAAGCCCTGCTCGAAGTAGCCCTCGTTGATCAGATCGTAGAGGTCGGAGGAGTATTTAAGGAAATCGCGCACCGCCTGGGGCTCCTCGCCTGCTTTGCGAGCCTCTGCCGCCATGATTTCCGGATCCGGATGAAGATCGATCACGGCTCCGTCTTCGAAAAAATTTCGCCAGTGGGGTCGCAGGGGCTGGATCGGGATGTAATCCGCCATCGTCTTGTTAGACCTAGCAAAGAGTTCCTCGAAAAGGTGTGGGAGGGTCAGGATTGAGGGGCCAAGATCAAAGGTGTAGCCATCAACCTCAAGGACGTTCAGCTTGCCGCCGATCTGAGCGTTCTTCTCGATGATGGTGACTCCGTAGCCCTCCTGGGCGAGCGAGATGGCAGCGGAGATCCCGCCCAGTCCCGCCCCGAGAACGAGGATCTGTTTGCCGTTGGGAGCGATGGGGGCGGAGGCTGTCATGATTGCGCGCGCTATATTTCGCACCGGGTATGCATTTCCGCTAGAAAAGTTTCCCCAGGCGGTGAAGTTGGGTGATGTCAGACACGCATGCGCTGGTCGCGGCGCAGAAGCGATATGTTGCTTCCGGTGCCACCCGTTCGCTGCAAGGAAGGCGTGAGCCGCTTAAAGCGCTCGTTGCCGCAATGGACAAGTCGGAGCGGCTACTGCTGGAGGCTCTGTGTGAAGACCTCGGCAAATCGTCCTCGGAAGCCTTTGTTTCCGAACTCCAAGGCGTGAAGGCGGAGTGTGCGTATCTTTTTAAAAATCTGGAGAGATGGATGAAGCCTGAGCGACGTCCTGTGCCGCTGCTGGCACGCCCTGGCAAGGCATGGGTGCACCGGGAGCCCTGCGGGAGCGTCCTAATCATCGCGCCTTGGAATTATCCTGTGCATCTTTCGCTGACGCCACTGGCGGGAGCCATGGCCGCCGGTTGTTCGATGGTGCTCAAACCGTCGGAGCGGGCCCCTACAGTGGCACAGGTGCTGGAGCAGATGCTGACCGATGCTTTCCCAAAGGAGCAGGTGGCAGTGGTGCGGGGTGACGCGACAACCGGGGCGCAACTCGCGAAGCAACCTTTCGACCATTTCTTTTTCACCGGCTCCCGGCAGATCGGCTTGAAGGTCGCGGAAGCTGCTGCTGTGCACGGGGTGCCAGTGACGCTGGAGCTGGGCGGGAAATGTCCAGTTGTCGTTTTCAGCAACGGTGATGAAGGGCGGGAAAAGCTGCGGCGTCGGATGGCGACAATTGCGCGTCGGATCGCGTGGGGAAAGTATCTGAACGCGGGACAGACATGCGTGGCTCCTGATTACGTGCTGGTGGAGAAGGAATTGTATGAACCTCTGTTAGTCGAACTGGCGAAGGCGCTGAAAAAGTTTAGAAAGAAAGATTACGGCAAGCTGGTGGACCAGCAGCACTTTGAGCAGGTGAGGCGCTATCTTGGTGAGGGGACGATTGCCAGTGGGGGCGGAGTTGATGAGGCAGATCGGCGAATTGAGACAACCTTGCTGGTGGATCTCGATGTGAACTCGGAGGTGATGCGGGAGGAGATCTTCGGTCCGATCTTACCGGTCATTGCTTGCGATACTTTGGAGCAAGCCATTTTGAAAATGAATGCTCATCCGGATCCCTTGGCCGTGTATGCGTTCACCGCTGACCAGGAGGTTGTGGAAAGGGTGAGGATAAACACCCGCTCCGGCGCGCTCTGCGTGAATGATGTGGTGGTGCATGTGGCGAGTGTGGACCTGCCTTTCGGCGGAACCGGCAGCAGCGGCATGGGCCGCTACCGGGGCAAGGCGTCCTTCGATCTGTTTACCCGGGAGAGGGTGGTGCTGCAGCGGGGGCTTTGGCCCGATTTCCCTTTCCGATACCCGCCTCTGCCGCACCTGCGATTCCTCAAATGGTTCTCACGGTTCTGAGGAAGAACGTCGACGGGCGATGCTGCGGGGCGACTCAGTAGATCATCAAGGAAAACGACTCGATGATTCTCTTCACCACAAACGACGCCCGCACGGTCGGCACTCTTACCGCGCGCCTTGCTGGTGAATCGCGGACCCGGCTGCTGGACCCGGAATACGAGACCCAGCTATTGTGGGAGAATATTCCTCTGTATCCGGATTTCTTGATCTTGTGCGCGAGTATCGTTCCGCAATCCACAGCACCAGGCACACTCGGCATGGGAAAAGTCCGGTCACGCCTATGCTTTAGAGACGCTGAAAATAATTACTTCGAATTCAGATCCGAATTGCATCAAATGTTATAACGTCGGTTTCGGACGGCCGGGAGGTTACCGGAGGCCAACGGGATTGATCTCGCTAACACACTAACAGACGAGGGTTGCAAGTCCTGCCACGGTCCCGCGACCGAACACATCGCCCGCTATGGCGAGGGGAAGTCCTCGCAGTTTCAATTCCGGCCGCTGGGGTCTGGCGATTGTAACTCATGCCACTACGGCGACGGCGAGGTCTCCCTGCCGATTGATTGGGATGAATTCTGGCCCTTGATCCAACACGGGAAGGAGGGAAATTCCATTAGCCTTTGGAAGGCGGTGAGCCATCGGAAATTAAAGGTTTTCTCGCAACTGCCCGATTGACAGGCAAGTCGCGCCTGCTAGCCTGCCGCGCCCGCCGCAAGGAAATAGGAAATTATTTTTTCCAGCATCAACCCCCGGCTGCGGACTCTCAACCCGACAATACCAAATACGATGGCAACCAAGAAGAAGACCGCAGCCAAACCAGGCGCGAAGAAATCCGCCGCGAAGAAATCCTCCGCAAAAGACATCAAATACGTTTACACCTGGGGAGCAGGTAAGGCCGATGGTCATGGAAAGATGAAAGAACTTCTCGGCGGCAAAGGTGCCAACCTCGCCGAGATGACCCTCATCGGTCTTCCAGTGCCGGCCGGTTTCACGATCACCACCGAGGTCTGCTCTTACTACTACGATCACAGTCGTACCTATCCGAAAGTCCTTCGCTCCCAGATGGAAGCAGGCGTGGCCAACATGGAAAAAATCATGGGCTACAAGTTCGGCGATGACAAAGGCTTCCCACTTCTTCTAGCCGTTCGCTCGGGCGCTCGCGACTCCATGCCGGGCATGATGGATACCGTTCTCAACCTTGGTCTCAACGACCGCACCGTCGCAGCTCTCGCAAAAGCCACCGACAACGAGCGCTTTGCATGGGACTGCTATCGCCGTTTCATCCAGATGTATGGCGATGTCGTTCTCGGCGTGCAGAAGCTTCCTACGGAAGATCACGAGCCGTTCGAAAGCGTCATCGAGCACTACAAGCACGAGAAATACGGCAAGGATATTGTCGATTCCGAACTCACCGCTGAAGACAACATGGAGATGGTTTCGCTTTTCAAAGACCTCGTCAAAGAGCGCACCGGGAAAGGCTTCCCGGAAGATCCATGGGAGCAGCTTGAAGGTGCCGCTGGTGCCGTCTTCGGCTCATGGATGAACGATCGTGCGATCGTGTATCGCCGGAAATACGGCATCCCCGCCGCATGGGGCACCGCAGTTAACATCCAGGCAATGGTCTTTGGAAACACCGGTTCGAACTCCGGCTCCGGCGTTGCCTTCACCCGCAACCCAGCCAACGGCGAAAACGAACTCTACGGTGAGTTCCTCGTCAACGCCCAGGGCGAAGACGTCGTCGCAGGTGTCCGCACTCCGGATGCCGTCTCCGGAATGGAAAAGGCTCTCCCCGCTGCTTTCAAAGAACTGATGAAAGTCCGCAGCATCCTTGAGAAACATTTCAAGGACGTGCAGGACGTCGAATTCACCATTCAGGATGGCAAGCTCTTCATGCTCCAGACCCGCAACGGCAAACGCACCGCCGCAGCCGCTCTGAAATTTGCCGCAGACATGGTGAACGAAAAGCTCATTGACTGGCAGACCGCCATCATGCGCAACCCTGCCGACCAGCTCGACGCATTGCTCGCCCCGGTTTTCGACATCAACGAGACCAAAAAACAAACCATCATCGCCAAAGGCCTCCCGGCAGGTCCGGGTGCAGCTTCGGGCAGAATCTACCTCAACGCCGACCGCGCCGAGGCAGCTTCCCATCGCGGAGAAAAAGTTCTCCTCGTCCGCGTGGAAACCTCGCCGGAAGACCTCCGCGGAATGATCGCAGCGGAAGGAATTCTCACCTCTCGCGGCGGTGTTTCCTCACACGCAGCACTCGTTGCCCGCCAGATGGGCAAGGTCTGCGTCTGCGGTGCCTCCGGTGTCGAAGTTGATTACGACAAGAAAACCGTCAGTGCTGGCGGCCTCACCTTCAACGAAGGTGACTACCTCTCCATTGATGGAACCGCGGGCACCGTTTACGGCGGCGAACTCGCAACCGAGCCATCCGAAATCATCACCGGCCTGATCAACAACAAGAAGGCCTCGCAGAACACCGAGAAGTTCAAGAACTTCGTCCAGCTGATGGAGTGGTGTTCACAAGCGACCCGCATGGGTGTCCGCACGAATGCCGATACTCCGGAACAGGTGAAAAACGCTGTCGCTTTTGGCGCGGAAGGCATCGGCCTAACCCGCACCGAGCACATGTTCTTCGAAGGTGACCGGATCGACGCAATGCGCGAAATGATCCTCGCCACCACCGAGGAAGCACGTAAAGCCGCTCTGAAAAAGCTCCTCCCGCATCAGCGCAAGGACTTTTTCGGCATCTTCAAGGCGCTTGATGGCAAGCCTGCGACGATCCGGCTTCTGGACCCACCGCTTCACGAGTTCCTCCCTCACACGAAGGATCAACAAGCGGACCTCGCTCAGAAGCTCGGCGTCGAAGTGGAAACTCTTCAACACCGCGTTCACGAGCTCCACGAGTTCAACCCGATGCTCGGCCACCGCGGCTGCCGTCTCGCCATTTCCTATCCGGAAATCGCCGAGATGCAGGCGCAGGCGATCTTCGAAGCTGCGGCCATGTGCGTGCAGAAGGGCATCCCGGTTCAACCGGAAGTGATGGTTCCTCTCGTCGGCTACGCCCGCGAGCTTGAGCTGCAGGTGAACATCATCCACCGCGTTGCAGCGGAGGTTAAGAAGGACAAGGGCGTCGAGTTTGAATACCTCGTCGGCACGATGATCGAAGTCCCACGTGGTGCCCTCACCGCTGACGAGATCGCCAAGCACGCGCAGTTCTTCTCCTTCGGCACGAACGATCTCACCCAGACCGCCCTCGGCATCAGCCGCGACGACATGGGCTCGTTCCTCAATAGCTATCAGGAAAACGACATCTTCCCGAAAAATCCATTCGCCTCGCTCGACACCACCGGTGTTGGCCAGCTGATGGAGATCGCTGTGGAAAAAGGCCGTCGCACCAAGCCGGACATCAAGCTCGGCATCTGCGGCGAGCACGGCGGCGATCCTGATTCGGTCACCTTCTGCCACAAGCTTGGCCTCGCCTACGTTTCCTGCTCGCCTTATCGCGTGCCGGTCGCCCGCCTCGCCGCCGCACAGGCAGCGATCGCCGATGGCACCGGTGGCGCTGCCAAGAAGTCAGGCAAGAACGCCCCTAAAAAAGCAGCCAAGAAAAAGTAGCCTGTCAGCGGCCGATAACCGCTACATCAGACGATTCAACGGCCGCCCCGGAGTTCTCCGGGGCGGCTTGCTTTTTGGCAGTTCCGGGACATCATCCGCCGCGTGCACCGCAAACCTCTTCCCGATCAGCTTTACGAATACTCCCAGCGGCACCCAGAGGAGTCGGCGGTCGTCTCTCGCTTCATCGAGTTCGTGGAGACGCAGCCGGAGTGTTTCGAGCGCAGCCTCGCCTTTGGCCACATTACCGGCTCCGCCTGGGTAGTGAACCGCGATGGCACCGAGGTCCTGCTGACCCACCACCGCAAACTCGACTGCTGGCTGCAGCTCGGCGGCCACGCCGATGGCGATCCCGACATCCTCTCCGTTGCCACCAAGGAAGCCGAGGAAGAATCCGGGCTAACCGATTTCACTCCCGTGGGTGAAGGCATCTTCGATATTGATATCCACCCAATCCCCGCCCGCTCCAACGAACCTGCACATCTTCACTACGATGTCCGCTACGTCCTCCGCGCCAACGGCTCCATTGACTTCACCGTCAGCGAAGAATCCCACGATCTGCGCTGGGTGCCCCTGGAGGAGGTGAAAAACCTAACCACCGAACCTTCCATGGCGCGCATGGTGGAGAAGTGCAGGAGACTGGCTGGAACCTCCTGAAAATCGGGCACCCCGACCTCATATACAAATCAAAAGCCAGCCGGGAACTCTGCAAATTTCTTTTTTCCCGTGGAGCGGCGGCTTACTGGTCGGTTACAACGAGCGATCCGTGGAACTGGACCTGCACCTCCCGGAGGAGATAGGCAATCGCACCGCGATCCGGCTCGTCCGGCAGCGTGCACTGCGCGAACGCCGCCTGGATTTCATCCAGTTTCGCCTCGGCTAGATCGATGGTTTCCTCGTAGGAGTATTTTCCTTCTCGAACCTCCAGAAGCCATGCTGCGTTTGGGCGGCGGACGCGGACCAATCCTTCGCGTGCGATTTCAAGAGCCATATCGAGAAGGCGGAACGTGTGCATGATGTTCTTGGAGTCGTACTCCAAGCCGTGTGCCTGGTTGGTTCGGTATCGCTCCTCGTTGCGATCCGTCACCCATTGCCAATATTCACGGTGAGCACGGCAGTGGGATTTGAAGGCGTCGGTATTGCAGTGCAGCCAAGCGATGGGCTCTGCCTCCATCGGAACGCTGCTGCACACAATAGCTGCATCATCCTTCGAGGAAAAGATCCCCCGGTAGTGAAGTTTGAGATCGTGAAAGAGCGCGTAGGTGGATGGAGCATGGTTCACGGCGACCAATCCACAATCCTTCTCCTCCAGACTCCGCTGTGCCAGCCACTCCCCGAGAGGGACCGATCCCTGTGCCTCCAACACGTGGCAGAACTCTCTCAGGTGTTTGCGTTGCTCTGGCTGCGGATTGACCATTTTCTTGTTCAACCCCCGTGCTTTCTTGATCTGCATCTCCGCGTATCCCGAAAAACTTTTTTCACAGAGCTTCGAGAGGAACAGCTTGGGATCGATAAGATCAAAGGCCGGATGTTTGTAACGGACACAGTCAGCGGGCGAATACAGGATCTCCAGAGCGCCGGGATTGTTCTTCTCCAGAAGCTGGAAGAAACGAGTCAGCTCGTAAGAAACCTCGTCGTTTTTCTCGTCCGCCACCTGCTCTATGGATTCCATTCCCGCATGGAATGAATCGGGCGCTACGAAAATGCCTCGGCGATCGATGTCGGACTTCAAAGTCTGTGTTCCGTAGGCATGGCTGCCGCTGGTGGCATCGAAAAGCAAAAGGTCTCTCTCGTGGACACGCTCGAGCGTGAAGCGGGCCTTCCGCATAAGAGGCCCACACGTAGGGAGAGCGATGCGTCGGAATTCGCTGTTCACCAAGCGTGATATCGTTTCTGTATTCGGCTCCGGCACGTCCGGGGCTGACTCCTTGCTGGTAAGCGCGCTTTCGATGAACTCGTCCAGGATTCTGATCCTTCCCTGGCTCTCGTTTTCGCTGAACATGGCTTTCGCCGCGATGAGTTCCTCTAGCGAGAGGCGTACCGGTGCATCGGCGGTCGCGACAAGCTCCCCAAACGGAACCGGTGGCGCAGTGCCTCTGCTCTCAATCCAACGCACTGCAAGTAGTGCGCGCATGACGTATAGGTAGGATTTCGCGGAAGGCGCGTCCTCTGCGAGTTTCCGCCTGTTGATTTGCACGGCCAGCCCCATGTAGTGATGTCTCAGTTTTGTTGGCTGAAGAATATCTTGGGAGAGTGTTTGCCAAGTTTCCCGGAACCCGTCGCGATCCAAGTAGACGATGGGGGACTGAAGCCACTCGATCAACGGGCCGTTCGATTTAGCGAGGAGGCGTAAAGCCTTTCTAACATCCCAGCCGCCGGGATCTAGATCGTCCTTGATGGCAATTTCAATCGTGTCCTGCAAATCGGTTACACCCAGATAGATCTCCGGGTGCGCCGCGTAGATAAAGCGGATATCGTAATCGCTGTCTTCCGAGTGGAATCCCCAAGCCCTGCTCCCGGATTCGCAGGCATAAAGGATGCGGACATTCTTCTCGCGCTCGATGTTGGCTAGGAGCTGGGCAATATTCTTCTGCACACCTCGATTCTAGGAGGGGTGCTCAATTATTGAAGGACCAATTTTTCACAGAGCTTTGAGTTTCGATGCCACGGGTATAGGTTGGATATTAAGATGTGCTGATATTTTGAGCTTGCCCGAAATGCACCAGTCTGCGAGTCTTCAGATCCATGAAGCCCATCACGGCCGCTCTCGTTACCTCGTTGGCGCTGTGCGCCAGCGCCCCGGCGATCTCGATCTCCATCGAGTATGTCAACCCGGCTGACACGTTCTTCTCCAGCGAGGCCCAGTCCACGCTTTCGAAAGCTGCGGCTGATGTCAGCTTCGCCCTCACCACCTCCCTCACTGCCCTCAGTCAGGACAAATATACCGGAGTGAACGGTGGTTCCACTGTCACCGTTGATTGGGGGCTTACCTACAAAGATCCAACAGACGGGACGACTACCCTGACAGAATCGATCTTCTCCTTTGAGCCCAACCAATTCGTTCTGAAAGTCGGCAGCCGCAACATTGGCAACAGCACTGCCGGCGTCGGTGCCCCGGCTGGGGCTTCCCTGGCTTTCAGCGGCGAGGATGTAGGGGACGGGACGTTCGCCGGTGCCGTGGATGCGATGGAGGAATCCTCCAACGTGGGGATGGTCCGTGGCGGCCCTATTCTCTCTACTGCTTCGGGGTCCGTGGGGAGCGAGAACTTCGACCTCACCTTCGGCTACGCCCTCGGTGTCATCGCGTTCGATAACGCCTCCACTTCTTGGAATTTCAGCTACGCCAACCTTCCTGGCAGTGGTCAGGCTGACTTCTACAGCGTCGCCGTTCACGAAATTTTACACGCCCTGGGGGTCGGCGGCGGACAAACCTGGCGCTCGAATGTCATTGGGACCGATTGGCAAGGCCCAGCTGTTGCCAACCTCCTCGGCAGCGGCGTGGACGTGATCGACAGCAGCGGAGAACATATTAAGACCGGCATTCAAGGCTTGGCCATTATCGACGGCGTCCAAACCGCCGTTGGGCAGGAAGTCATTATGAGTTCAACCCTTGCACCGGGGACCAGAAGATACCTTACGGATGTGGATCTCGCCTTCATGAGCGATATGGGCTGGACCGTCATTCCGGAGCCCTCACACGCGACCCTGGCAGCGCTCTCGGTGCTCCTCGTCACCCTCCGCCACAGGCGCTAGTCCAGCATCGCTTGACGATGCGGGCAAGGTGTCGTCACCGGTTCGCCCCGAGGGATAGAACTGAGAACCCTCTGTGGATTACTATTGTCGCGACCAGATAGGGAGCTGGCTTCAGGCTTCAATTATTGTGGGAATCGTAAGATGAAACCGCCGAAGATGAATGTCCTGCAACTTCTCGGGATGATCGGGAGCCTGCAGGTAGGAGGCGCGGAGGCGGGAGTTTTCTGTTTTTGACGTTCTACTCGCTGGAGTCCGGGTAGGAGCCGAGGATTTTCACCAGTGAGCAGTGGGTGGAGAGCTCTTTGAGTGCGGTTGACACATTTTCATCCTCGTGATGTCCAGAGAGGTCTACATGGAAAATGTATTCCCAATCCTTGCGCTTGGATGGGCGGGATTCGATTTTCGAGAGGTTGATCTGGAGGTGGTCGAAGGCTTGGAGGGCGTGGACGAGGGAGCCGGGGCGGTGGTCGATCGCAAAAAGGATGGAGGTGCGGTCGTTGCCGGTGGCCGGGCAGGTTTTTTCACCGATAACGAGGAAGCGGGTGGTGTTGGTGGCGCGGTCTTGGATGGAGGTTTCGAGCAGGGTTAGATCGTGGATCTCCGCAGCGAGAGCTCCGCCCAGTGCTGCGGCACCTTCGGAAGCTTTTTCTTTCGCCAGGGCGGCGGCCTTGGTGGTGGAGGAGACCTCAACGAGGTCGGCCTTGGGAAAGTTTTTCAGGATCCAGTTACGGCATTGGCCGAAGACCTGCGGGTGTGAGTAGAGGGTCCTGATTTTCTCGCGCGGGATTGAGGCCATGAGGCAGTTCTCAATGCGGAGAAGGATCTGCGAGCAGATGTGGAGGGGGGAATCGACGAAGAGATCAAGTGTGTGGGAGACTGCACCTTCGGTGGAGTTTTCGATCGGGACCACGCCGTAATCGGCCTGGCGGCGCTCGACCTGATCGAAGACGTCGGGAAAATTTGGCTGGGACGAGTAGGCGACGGAGTGGCCGAATTTTTTGATCGCCGCCTGGTGCGTCCAAGTGCCCTCGGGTCCGAGGTAGGCGATTTTCAGATCTTCTTCGAGAGCCAGTGCGGCGGACATGATTTCACGGTAGATCGCGCGGATTGATTTTTCCGGCAGGCGGCCCTGGTTGATGGATATGAGGCGGTCGAGCAGCGCCTGCTCGCGCTCCGGAGCGTAAATCTGGAGGCCATCGCGTTTCTTGATCACGCCGACCTCATGAACGAGATCCGCGCGCTGCGAGAGGAGGGCGAGCAGGTCGTGATCGATGAAATCGATCTGCTTGCGAATGTTGCTGAGGTTGTCCTGGCTCATGATGGGTCGGAAGGGGGCTCGGCGGGCGCTTCGGCTTCATCCGAGGCGGGGGCGGCCGGGGTGCCGGTGGTGGAGAGGGAAAGCTGCTTTTCCTGCTCGGGAGCGGCCGTTGCGGCTTCGTCGGGCTGTGGAAGTTTCACCCGCCGCAGCTCGGATGCGTTAGGGAGGTCCTCAATGCTGCTGATGCCGAAGTGCTCGAAGAAAAGGTCGGTCGTCTGATAGAGCAGCGGGCGGCCAGGCAGATCGGCGCGGCCTCCGATGCGAATTAGATCGCGGTCCAACAGCTTTTGGATCATACCATCGCAGGACACGCCGCGGACGGCTTCGATGGCGGCCTTCGTGATCGGCTGGCGGTAGGCGACGATCGCGAGCGTCTCCATCGCCGGGCCGCTGAGTCGCTCTGGTTTGCGGCCAGGGAAAAGGTGGCGGACGAACTCCCCGAAATCGCTGCGGGTATAGAGTTTCCAGCCTTTCGGGCGGTCGAGAATCGTGAACGCTCGCGCCGTCTCCTTGTAGTGCTGGTTGAGTCCGGCGACGGCTGCGGCGGCCTCCTCGGGAGTGGTTAGGGCAAGGGCCGTGAGCCATTCCGGCAACGGAGCCGGGTCGGTTCCTTCATCCGTCTCCCGCAGCTGCACGTCCTCCGCTTCGGCGACCCGGGCGCGGACAAAGCGCGCCATCTCCTCCGAGGAGAGGGGCTCCTGGGAGGCGACAAGAAGAGCTTCTATGATCGCGCTGAGTTGCATGGCGGGTCGGCAGATTAGGGAAGACGCCGGGCATTTCAAGCTTCCCGGCGCGCTGCTGGCGGAAAGATATTTTCCGGATATTAAAGTTTCCTCTTGAAGTGCTTCCTTGCCGGGGCTAATCCACCGCGCTCTTGCCGACAGGCAATCGTTGCGCGCATCCGGCGTCTGATATATCTATATCGAGTTACAATTAATCCCATCACATGGCTGCTAAGAAGATCTCCAAGAAAACCGCTTCCGACAAGGCTGCGGCAACGCCCGCCGCTAAGGCTGACTCACAGAAACCTGTGAAGAAATCGACCACCAAGCCTTCGACCAAGGAAGCGCCGCCCGCGCCCAAGGCAAAAACCGCCTCTATCCCGCCGGGCGATTCAATCAAGGAACGGGTTCCTGCGAGCAAGAGGGTGCCGGCGAACGCCCAGAAGAAGGCGGTCGCCAAGAAATCCTCGCTGGTGAGCGTGCAGCCACCGGCTCCCGTGAAGCCGCCCTTCGTTCCGCCGAAGTCAGAGCCCGCTCCGAAGTCCTCCTCCAATGACAATGGTCACCACAGTGCCGCTTTCATCGAAAAACAGCACCAGCGTTTGCTCGATTTGCGGGATTCCCTTGTGGACTCGATGTCGGGCATGACCCGCGACACGATCCGCAACGCACCTGAAGGCAGCGAGGCCTCCGGCAGCGGCCAGCACCAGGGAGACGCGGGAAGCGATGCATACGACCGTGATTTTGCCCTGTCTGTTCTCGCGAAGGAACAGGACGCGCTTTATGAAATCGAGCAGGCCCTGCGCCGCATCAAAGGCGGCACCTACGGCAACTGCGAGATTTCCGAGAAAAAGATCCCGATCGCGCGTTTGGAAGCGATTCCCTTTGCCCGTCTGACCGTGGAGTGCCAGGCGGAATGGGAGAAGGAATACGGCAACCGCAGGTTCCGTCCATCGGATGAAGTCGGCTTCAGCGGAGGAAAACCGCAGGAAGATGAAGATTCCGTTACGGTTTCGCTTGACGAAGACGATGATTGAAGCACTATCCGCCCCCCACTAACTGAATCATGCCACGCGAGATCATCATCCTAGAATGCACCGAAGCGAAAGCCGAGGGCAAACCGACTTCCCGTTACGTCACCACGCGTAACAAGAAAAGCCTACGCACTCCAGGCCGTCTGGAAAAAGTGAAGTTCAACCACTTCCTGAAGCGTAGAACCCTCCACCGCGAACTCCGCTAATTTTATGTCCGAGCCGAAGACCATTCAACGCCGCATCAATTTCCGCAAGGCGAACCGCCAGATGACCCGCCGCCGGCAGGACATCCCTGTGGAGCAATTGACACCTACCAATCCCGAGATGCTCAACAAGTTTACCTCGGAAACCGGTAAGATCCTTCCACGCCGCGTGACCGGCGTCTCCGCAAAGCTGCATCGCAAAATCAACAACGCGATCAAGCAGTCTCGCGCGATCAACCTGATGCCCTAATCGGCACAGGAAGAATCGCGAATCCGCATGGAGCAATCAGTTTTAGCCCGCCCGTGTTACCGGGCGGGCTTTTTGTCTTTTGGAAAAAGGAGCCGTGGAAGAGATGCAAGTATTGGCAGATACGCAGAATGAGCAGGATCATCGCGAGATCGTGATTGATCGGGTGGGGGTGAGAGAACTCCGTTATCCGGCGAAATACGTCGGCATGGATGGGGTGGAGCAATCTACGATCGCGAAGTTCGAAATGACGGTGGAGCTCCCTGCCCATCTGAAAGGCACACATATGAGCCGCTTTGTCGAGGCGCTGCATGCGTTTTCGGAACCTTTGGGCGGGGCGTCGGTGGGGCGGCTAACTGCGGATCTCGCGACGAGATTGACGGCGGAGCGGGCTCAGATCAGCTGCGAGTTCACCATTTTTCGGGAGAAAGAGGCGCCGGTTTCGAAAATGAAAAGTCTGATGGATTACGAGCTCGGGGTGGAGTGCCGCCACTCCGCCGACGGTGCGCACGAGCTGTTTCTCAGCGTCGAGATCCCGGTGGCGACGCTCTGCCCCTGCTCGAAGGCGATCAGCGAGCGCGGCGCGCACAACCAGCGCGGGGTGGTGACCATTTCGGTGGAGGCGGCGGAGAATCTGCATTTTGAGGATCTAATCACTCTCGCGGAGCGGTCCGCCAGTTGTGAACTTTATGCAGGCCTGAAGAGAACCGACGAAAAAGCGGTGACAGAGCGGGCATACGACCAGCCGGTGTTTGTGGAGGATCTGGCGCGAAATGTGGCGGCCGGCCTTAAGCAGCATCCCGGAGTGGGCTGGTATCGTGTGGAGGCGGAAAATTTTGAGTCGATCCACCACCACAATGCCTACGCGATGATTGAGGGTTGAAAAATCGCTTCCGCGTCTAGGTTAGACATACTTCGGGCCGACTGCGGCGGGGGCGGTGGTCGCTCACGAACCCCGACGCACGACTATGGCTCGTATCATCGCAAAGATCCTTTCATGGCTGGTCAGCAAGGCCGCGATTTACCTTCTAATCCTAGGCCTTCTGCTGGTGATCTTCGTGGTCACCGTTGTCCCGCCGATGGTGGCCAAATATCATGAAAAAGAGCTGAAGCGGGCGATCGCGAGCTTAAACGAGAGTCAGGCCTTGGCTGGCGAACTAGCGCAGAAAGTGAAGGCGATCAGCGGGGACATCGAGAGCAAGACGCGCCGTCTCCAAGAGCTTGAGCAGAAGCGGCAGAGGATGGAGCGGTGGCTCCAGCGGGTGAAGAACCTTTTCCGCAGGGGTGAAGTGGAGGCAGATAAAAAGCGTATCGAAGCGCAGGCACGTGAGCTGCGGGGGCAGGTCCGGACGCTGGCGGCGGAACGCCAGAAACTGCGGGCCGAGGGTGGTGAGACAGCGGAGGAACTGAAACGCCGCGAGTTGCTGCGCGACGAGAAGGAGCGCCAGCTCCGGGATATTCGAGAGATGCGGGAGGCATTCGACTCCCTGATGCGCACCGAGGTCCGCAACCTTGCGGTGAAGGCTGGTTGGATCCTAGCGGCGTTGATCGTCATTCCGTTTTTGTGGAAACTGCTCGCCTATTACTTGATCGCCCCGATCGCACAATCGACACGTCCGATTCTCTTAGGGGCGGACCGACCGGGTGCGGCGGAAATGACTTCGACGGCCAGTCATCCCGCGCAGCGCCTGACGCTGGGGGCGGGGGAGGTGCTGGTGACGAAGGTGGATTACCTTCAGGGATCGATGGGGGACTTCAGAAAAGGGACCAAGTGGCTGCTGGACTGGAGTTATCCGTTTTCCAGTATAGCGGCAGGTCTCTATGTGTTGACAAGAATCGGCAACGTGGGAGGCGGAAGCGGGCAGGTTACCCTTTCCACCCGCGAGGATGCGACCGAGGAACTGGCCGTTATCGATCTGCCGGAGGGGAGGCCGCTGGTGTTTCGTCCTCACTATCTGGTGGCGCTGGTTCATCCGGTCGGCGCTCCGCCTCGGATTAGGGCCCGCTGGGTGTTTTGGAGGCTTCACTCGTGGGTGAACCTGCAGTTCAGGTATTTGATCATTGAGGGGTCCGCGAAGCTGGTGTTTTCCGCACAACGGGGGATCCAGGTGGAGAGCGTGGTGCCGGGCCAGCCGGGAAGGCGGGTCAACAGCCGGTTGACGGTGGCTTTCAGCCCGCACCTCGATTACTCGCCGAAACGCTCCGAGACCTTCGTCGCTTATGTGTGGGGAAAGAGCGCCCTCTTTGACGATTTTTTCCAAGGCTCCGGCTGGGTGATCCAGCAGCAGGTCACGGGCGGCAAACGCAGCCCCGCTGCGAGATTTTGGGGGGGCATCTTAGGGGCGATCGGGAAAGTGTTTGGAATCTGAGTCCGCGGGAAACCCGTGATCGTCTTTGATCGGATCAGCTTCTCTACTATTGGGCTGTGTCGGCACGTCTGCCAGGCGCGAGAGATCTTCATAAAATTGGGAGCCCGAAGTAGCCTGCTCTAACAGGCGAGGAATAGCAGCGGCGTCAGCAGCACCGCGTCTGCCAAGACGCGGAGCGAAACGCGGTCGAGTCTCTTTTCCTGCCAATGAATGATGCCCAAAGCCGCCGCGCTCAGGCCAATCGCGACGCAAACTTGCCAAGCGCCGTAGAACGCAAGGCATGCGCTGGAAAGGACCAGCAGGAAGAGGATTTTTGGAAGTTGGGGAATGATTTTGGAGCGGCCGGTGGCAATCGACCATTCGCCGCTGGCAAGGTCCTCTTCATTTTCCCATATTGAGATGAGGATACAGCTGATGGAGCAAACCAGAGCCAGGAGACTCACCGCCAGGAGAAAGGAGAAGCCGTGGGTCCCGAGCGTTAGCGGTGCTAGCACGGAGCCGAAAGCAAAGAGGCTGCCGCACAGGATTTCCCTAGGTATGATGCTCTGCGAGAAAAAGATACGATAGGCGTAGTAGATGCCAAGCAGGCAAGCCGTCGCCATCCCTGCGACGACCAAGGGCCGGGGAACGAAGCGGACAATGAGGTAAAGATTTGCAAGCGCGCTTAACACCAGTAGCGCGAGCAGTTTGGAGAAATGCTGCCGGGAGAAGCGCAACCGGCTGGTTCCTGCTGAGATGTTCTTGAGCCGGATCGAGTCCAGAAGGCGATCGGCGAGATAAATGCACCACACGCTCAGGCCGAGGATGAGGTGCAGGGCTGACGGAAGATCGACATCGAATACTTTGGCGAAGAGCCACTGCCACGAGACAGCCACCAGGGGGGCGTCGAGGCCGAGCAGGTTCGGCCAGAGCCAAACGGGGGTTCCGTATGTGCTGGTATGTGAGGCGGCTGACATGAGACGGGCCTTTAACCGTGAGGCTCAACGCGCTGGATCCAGGCACCGTGCGGTTCGCTGCGTTCGAGATACCATTTCAACGCGAACAAGGAAGACGACCAGCCCAGCTTGTATTCCCAGACTACGAGGGGATTGATTTCAAATTTTGCGTGTTTGAAGGTAACCAGCGTGCGGCCTCCCGCCGTCTCGCTCAGATCCCATTCAACAGTGCTCGGAGTCTCTCCAAACCAGGAATACGTGAGTTTCCTGCCCTCGATATACTCCTCAATTTGCCGGGGGCCGTCGCCATGATCGCCCTCATGCTCCGACTCCCAGCCGAACGAATATCGACCGCCCACCTTTTTCTCGATCGTGCCGTTTTTCAGATTCATTCCCTCCCATTTCCGCAGCTCGGTAAAATCGGTGAGAGCGGAAAAGGCGGCCAGCGGGGAGGCGCTGATTTCGATAGCCAGATTGACTTCATCGTCTTTGTCGTCTTCCGGGATTTCCACATCCGCGTGCCCGTCTTCAAGCACGCAGCGCAACCTGCTGATCGCGTAGTCCCAGAATTGGCTCTGGAAGCTCAACCGGGCGGGGGCGTATCCATAGAACACACCGGCAGGCGGCGTGGGACTCGCGAGTTGCTCGATGGTCAGCGCGACTCCTTCCGGATGCGGTTGGAACGTGACATTCAAGCGACTGGGGAAGTCCTCCAAGAGCCAGGTGAAGGAGAGAAAGAATTTCGCGCGGACTTCCTCCACCCGATGCTTGCCGGACTGAAATGGGACCTTCGAATTGGTCACAAGCTCGCCTCCAGCGTAGCAATTCATCGTCACTCCTCCGGCAAGCCATCTGTTGAGAAGCTCGTCCCGTGTCCAGAAATCCCAGCATCGCTCAACGCTGCTGCGGATTCGATAGGTGGTTTTGAATCCGACCCACTCTGGCTCGAGGCGGGCGTGGCTGGTTTCTGAGATGTTGGTCATGGCTTCTTACGAGCTTTTCTGGGCAAAGAGCTCAGGGAGCCGCAACGATTCGGACGAATGTGTCATTGGATGGGCGGAGATCGGTCTGGCCGCCGGAGAGTTGCACGCTGCCTTGAATTTTCAAGCTGTCGCTGCTGCCGAGCGGGACTGAGATGATGCGTGTGTCGCCGACGGCTAGTGTGGTGATGTTTGCATGTGTCGGCACGCCGTTGACGCTGATCGTGACTCCGGCGTTGACCAGAGTTTCGGTGCCGAGGTTTTGCACAAGCACCTGGGCCTGGGTTCCTTGGGAGGTATGGACGGTCGAGACGGAGGTGATCGCCGCGTCATGGATCCCGCTCTTACCGCTGTTGAAAATTCGCCAGATATCAGGAACGCCGGCACCTGTGTAATCGTCTTGGCCCTGAACGCCGATGTCGTTGAGATGGGAGCGAAGGGTGCTGAGAGCGGCGGTCGCGCTGCGTGTCTGCGTGCCGGTGTGGCTCATCGTCGTGGCGATGGTACCGGCTACGGCGGGCGCGGAAAAAGAGGTGCCGTTGACGCGCGCTGCATTCCCCTGAGGATAAGCGACGTTCACACCGAAGCCGGGTGCGGACATGGCGACCTGTCGGCCGGTGGTGGAGAAAGCCAAGTGCTGATTTTTCGCATCCACGGCGCCAACCGCAATCACGTAGGGGTTCGCCGCCGGCTGCATCACGCCCGTCATGCCGCTGTTGCCGGCGGAGGCGACGATGACCACTCCCCGCTGCTGCGCGTAGGCGATGGCGCTCTCCACCAGCGAGCTTTTTCCCGAGCCACCCATGGAGATGTTGATCACTTGTGCGCCGGCATCGATGGCGGCGATGATGCCTTGGGCGATGAGAAAGCTGTTGGAGCTGCCGTTGTCATCCGAGATGCGGACGGAGATCGGAGTCGCACCAGGAGCGACGCCGGGAGCGAAAGGATTGCTGCTGAAAATGATGGATGCGACAGCGGTGCCGTGGCCGTTCAGATCGGCGGGATTTTCCGGCCACGGGACGAGGTTGATGCGGAGAATGTCGTTTTTAAAGACCATGTGGTCGGCGATGCCAGTGTCGAGGATGGCGATCTTCACGCCCTTCCCCCACAGCGAGTTGTCGCCTTCCGCGCCGAGCCATTTCAGCAGGCCGTTTTCAAGGGCCACCGCGCCGGCTTGTGCACCCACGCCTTCGAAGTCGGGGATGGTGACCGGATAGATCATTGAGCTTTCCTCATCGCCATTGAGCATTGCCGCGAGATCAGCTTCATTGCCGAAGCCGATGAGGAGGGCGTTGAGCTGGTCGAGCCGACCGAGGACTGAGACGCCCGGGCCGCGCTTTGCGAGGAAACGCTCCATGGCTTCGCGATCTTTGAAAACGATGGCCCGCTGGTTTGGGATCGCGCCATCGTCGAGGGCCTCACGATCGGACCCGGCGCGGCTTGTGCGGGAAGTTTTACGTTGTTTCCACGGCTGGACATCGGGGGCGGGCGCTTTGATAAGCGGTTTTCGCCGTTCATGCTCCGCCGTGCGGGTCTGTTCAGGTGCGGCGGAGCTAACGATGAAAAATCCGATCAAGGCCAGACACAGGAGCCCGAGCCCGAACCAAATGTAATGTTTCCCTCGCACCCTCTCAGCTTGGCTGCCTTTCACGTTGAATCAAATTCCAAAAGCGGCCTGAAGTCGCAGGAAACCGACTGCTGAAAATCCCCCGTGGACGAATTAGCGGACCGGCTGCATGATGCGGAGGGCATGCCATTCCGACTATCCAGCAACTATTCTCCGCAGGGAGATCAGCATCAGGCGATCGAGAAGCTTTCGAAATCGCTCGCCGCAGGCAACAAGCACCAGACGCTGCTAGGTGTGACGGGATCAGGAAAAACGTTCACAATGGCGAACCTGATCGCACGCCACGGCAGGCCTGCGCTGGTGATGAGCCACAACAAGACCCTGGCGGCGCAGCTCTATTCGGAGTTCAAAAACTTTTTCCCGCACAACGCGGTCGAGTATTTCGTTTCCTACTTCGACTACTACCAGCCTGAAGCCTACATTCCACGGTCGGATACCTACATTGAGAAGGATTCCTCGGTTAACGAGGAGATCGAGCGGCTGCGGCTCTCGACGATGGGCTCGCTGCTCACCCGGCAGGACACGATCGTGATCGCATCGGTCTCCTGCATCTACGGCCTCGGCTCTCCAGAGGATTACAAGGACATGATGTTCCCTGTCTGGGCCGGGCAGAAACTCACTCGGGAGGAGCTGCTCAATGCCTTGGTCAGCCTGCTTTTCGAGCGCAATGACATCGCCTTCGGCCGGGGGAAATACCGGGTCCGCGGCGATGTGGTGGAGGTTCATCCTGCGTACCTTGATGAAACCGCGATCCGGATCGAATTCTTCGATGACGAGGTGGAGAGGATCACATCGATTCATACGGTCAGCGGAAAAATGATCGAGAAGCTCGAATCCCACACGATATATCCGGCGAAGCAGTTCGTGACCCCCGGCGACAAAATGAAGGTGGCAATTGGGAAAATCCGCCAGGAGCTCGACCAGCGGATCCCGGAGCTGGAAAAGGAAGGCAAGCTCATCGAGGCGCAACGACTGCGGATGCGAACGGAGTATGACTTGGAAATGATGACCGAAATGGGCTTCTGCCAGGGCATCGAGAACTATTCACGGCATCTGACAGGGCGCCCGCCGGGCTCGCGGCCGCACACTCTTCTCGATTTCTTTCCTAAAGATTTCCTGCTGCTGGTAGATGAATCCCACGCCACGATCCCGCAGATCGGCGGGATGTTCGAGGGCGACAAAAGCCGCAAAACCGTGCTGGTTGATCACGGCTTCCGCCTGCCTTCGGCGCTCGACAATCGCCCGCTGCGTTTCGACGAATTCATGGAAATGACCAGCCAGCGGGTCTATGTCTCCGCCACGCCGGGACCGTTCGACATCGTCAATTCGCGACCGGAAAACCGAAGATTCATCTCGGTGAAACCAAAGCCCGGAGACGAGGGGCTGACTCCGTTCGACTTCAAGAAAATCAAGGTCAAGCCATCGGGGAACGCCGAGGCAATCGGCGATTTCGATCCGGAGAAACGCGGAACGCCGCTTGTGGTCGAGCAGATCATTCGTCCTACCGGCCTGCTCGATCCAGTGCTGACTCTGCGCCCGCTTAAAGGCCAGATTGACGAGACCATCGAGTTCTGTCGGCAGCGCGTGGAGAAAAACGAGCGGGTCCTCGTCACCACCCTCACCAAGAAAACCGCCGAGGATCTGGCGGAATATCTTTCCTCCACCGGCCTCAAGTGCCGCTACCTCCACTCAGATATCGATGCGATCGAACGCGTGGAAATCCTGCGCCAGCTCCGCGCGGCAACCTTCGACATCCTCATCGGAATCAATCTTCTTCGGGAGGGGCTCGATCTCCCGGAGGTTTCACTCGTCTGCATTCTTGATGCCGATAAAGAAGGCTTCCTCCGCAACGAGACCTCGCTCATCCAGACCGCAGGCCGCGCGGCTCGTCACGTCAATGGCGAGTGCGTCCTCTTCGCCGATGTGCTCACCGATTCCATCCTGACTCTCATCAACGTCACGGAATACCGGCGCGCCCGCCAGATCGCCCACAACGAGGAGCACGGCATCACCCCTCAATCGGTGAAACGCGCCGTCCAGCAGAGCCTGCACATGCACGAGAAAGGCAAGGAGCACGCGGAGAAACTCAACGCCTCCCTCATCGCCGAGGATGAAAACTCTTACGACAAGCTCCGCGTCATCGCCGAACTGGAACAGGAAATGCGCGACGCCTCATCCAAACTGGAGTTTGAACGCGCCGCCCACCTCCGCGACCAGATCGCCACCCTCAAAAATGCCACCCCCGTTATGCCTCCTCAGAAAAAGGTGAAATACGGCAAGAAACGGGCGAAGAAGACCAGGTGATCGGGGACATCACCTATTACAATGATGCCTCGAGAATCCGCAACGACGATGCCATCAGCACCGCTCCTGCTCCGTCTCGCCCACTACCTCCGTAAGCAGATCAGTCCGAAGTCTCTTCTACATTGCATAGCGCTCCTTGATCAGGCCTACAGCTTCGGACGGAGTCATCTCTGCGGATGAGAACTCGAAGTGCCATCCATCGTCCCTGCATTTGAGAACGGATGACGCGGCGGCGGCTCTCGATGCATCCTCCCTCAAAACGAAAATGAGGTCCATCTGCGAATCCGTGTTGGTTCCTTTCCAGTTGGTTGTGATCTTTTCGATGGAGCATTTTGGAACTTTTAACGACCGGTTGAGGAACGCGCCGGACCGCAATTCCAATCCGTTGTCTGAGATGCTCAGCAAGGCGAGGTCACGCTTGGTCCAAAGAAGGCAAAAGTAAGCAAGTGCCGGAATGATGAAACAAAAGGCGAAGACTTCCGTGACTCAAGATTCCGACTCAAGATTCCCGGAAAAATAAAAAAAGGCTTTTGACTGCGGGGGCTGGGACGGTAGGATGGTTCCATGAAAGGCAACAAACGCTGGATCGCTCCGTGGGCTGGATCTGAGGAAAAGCTGTCGATCTACCACTGCGTCTCGCGGGTGGTTGACCGGAGGTTCGGGGACGAGGAGCGGGGGAAGTTTCGGATGTTCATGCGGATGGTGGAAAATTTCAGCGGCTGCCGGGTGCTTGCCTACTGCGTGATGTCGAATCATTTCCACATTCTTCTGGAGGTTCCGCCCATGCCAGCGGGCGGACTCAGTGATGCGGAGCTGCTCAAACGTCTGGGGGTGTTCTACGGGGAGAGTTTCGTGAAAAGCGTTACCGAGGAGCTGGTTGCGGCGCGGACGGAGGGCGGCGTGGAAGGCGGGAATCCCGGGCGGGTGGCGGAGATCCACGAACGTTTCACGAAACGGATGCATGATCTGAGCGATTTCATGAAGACGCTGCTGCAGCGTTTCACCC
>JBGTDO010000131.1:0-4142 GCA_041748235.1 Akkermansiaceae bacterium
GGCGCTGTAGAACGCGGCAAAGCTGTAGTAATCCTTCTGCGTCCATTTGTCGAACGGGTGGTCGTGGCACTGGGCGCACCCGATCTGGGTGCCGAGGAAAAGGGTGCTGACCGCTTCGACTCCGGCGAGGCGGTTCTTACTGTCACGGAAGTAGTAGCCGGTCTGCGGTTTTTCCCAGAAACGGCCGTCGGCGGCTAGCATCTCACGGACTATGACATCATACGGGGTGTTGTTTTTGAGACTTTGCTTGAGCCAGATGAGGTACGGTTTTGCATCGTAGGCACCGTCCTGTTCCTGGGCGCGGAGGGCATCGCCCCAGTAGTTCGAGGCATGGCTGACGTAGCCGTCGCTGGCGAGCAGGAGATCGGTGAGTTTGGCGTGTTTGCCCTCGGATTCGCTGGAGAGGAAGGCGCGTGCTTCGGCAAAGGTGGGGTTGCGCCCGATGAGGTTCAGGTAGGTGCGGCGGAGGAAAATCTCGTCACCGATGGGGTCGTTCACTTCAATGCCTTGCTTTTTCAAGCCTGCGGCAATGAGGGTGTCGATCCTGCGGGCTGCGGCGGCGGTATCGCGGGCTTCGGCGGGGGTGACTTCGAGGGAGGCGGTTTCCTCGTTGTGCTTGTACTCGGTGAACTCCCCGAGGCTGGCACCCTGAGCTATCCACATGGAAACCAAGTCGCGCTCGCGCTGGGTGGTGGGCATGTTTTCCTTCTGGGGAGGCATGGCATCGTCATCGCTTTGCGGCAGGGTGAGGGCGATGAAGAGATCGCTTTCATCGGGTTTTCCAGGGATGATGACTTCGTTTTCACCGATGGCTTCCAACAGCGACTTCATGTCATCCATCTTGAGGCCGCCCTTGGGCTTCTTGGTAAGGGATGAGTGGCATTTGAAGCATTTTTCCGCGAAGATTGGAAGGATCTGCTTTTCAAAATCCACGGGCACGTTAGGCAGTGCGGAGAGGGGTGCCACAGTCGCCAGAAAAGCGATGAGGAGGCGGAAGGCGGAGGTGTTCTGATAAGAATGCATGGAAAGCGTGTTTTTCTTATGGGCAATATAGACGAAAGCGGTGATAACGCAACAGGTCAGACCTCTCTACGGCTCGGGCTGAGACTGCGGGACGAATTCCTGCACTGCCCGGTAAAGGGGGCGGTTGTGTTTTCCCGGGATAAAAAAGACGTATCCTCTCAGACGGTCGTTCAGAGGCCACTTGGTGAGCACGAGGGGCTTCGCCGTGCCCTTGTCGTCGTAAAGGACCGCGACTTCATAATTGCTGGCGTCAGCGGGTGTTCCGGGACGGATGGCCTTCCCTTGGGCAGGCTTTAGAACTTCCCGGGTGGTGCCGAGCGCCAGAGCGATTGTATGCTCGGATGCGTTATGCATGTAGATGTCACCCGGTCGGAAACCAGGTGCTTTGCTGTTCAGAATGGCTGCTTTCGGGCCGTCTTTCCCTGGAACAAGGATCACGATAAAGTCCGACCCTTGTTCAGGAAGAATCACGTCACAGAGAGGAGCAGGCTGAGGGTTCCCGCCCTGGTGAAAAATCCTGAGCATACGGGATTTTGCCGTCTGCGGCAGGGATAGCTCCCTGTATGGGATGCGAAACAGTTCGCTCTCCCACTCCGGGGTACGCAGCTGGGCATCGGTCAGGCTTTCTGTGCTGAGGCCGTTCAGGAAGCGGATAGAAACGCCAGTTTGATTTTGGCCGAAAATGGGCGTGGCGAGCAGGAGGCAAGCGACCAGCGCCATGGAGATTTTTCTCATGGTTTTCATTCTATAGAACTTCGGAAGGATTCATCCAGCGAAATGAGATGATTTCAAAGCGCCTGCCAAAGTCTTTGTTCGTCTGGGTCAAATCGGTGAATATATCGGTGCGGTTGTCGGCCGGGTCAACAAAGTCCGGACTCCGCCGAACGGTTGCTTCGCACCACGCTCTTGCGACCTCCCCCGATGCGTTGGCGCTTTCCCCGTAAGCCCGTATCGTAAAGGAATCGGATCTTACGCTGATCCAAGGCGCGATGGGTGTGAGGATGTCCGCCTGTTTGATATAGCCAGGACTGCCGTATGCGGCGGCACCCGCCTCCGCCTCGGGAAACTTCAATCCCGGACGGGTCCCCGGGTCAATGGTGCGGGAGCTGATCTGCTCCGCGTTCACTTCCGCAGCCGGATCGTCAAGGGCTGCCTGGATCGCACCTGAGACTGCCAGATCTTCGTCAGTGCTAAGTCTTCGGTTCACGAAGTCTGCAAGGGAGAGGAAAGGACCACGTTTCTTAATTTGCTCTACAATGGCGGTTGCAAGGGGTTCCAGTTGATCATCTTCGAGCAAGCGTTGACCGACCCATTGGTTCTGACTCGTCGGAGAATCGAGATCTTCTTTATCGATCTCAAGATTGCGGGGATTGAGAAGGGAAATCAGGGGAGTGTTTCCTCCGGCAGGCATAGAGGTGTCCGAACCGTCCGGACTTTGTGCTGATGCGGGGTAATTCTTCAGGGAGCCGAGAACCGCCTTCCATGCTTGGACGGAAGTCGAATTCACATTAAACATCCCATCCACCCTGATGTGTGCGGCCGGAAGGGCAAGGGCATCTTCATCGCCTGCTGTCGCTGCCAGTATTTCACTCACGAGCTGTGAAACCCCACGCCCTCCCGGATCCGGCTTGTAGCGTTGGGTTGGAAGATCTGAAGCGCCTGAAAAGAACTCCGTCGCAACTACTTGTTGGGAACGGGACGAAGTGTATGAAGGATAGGTTTGCGGGGAAATCCCGGAAAGGAACCAATCATCCCATAGAACCGTATTTGCGAGATACGAATGATCCGCAAGGGGCTTTACCGGAATGCTTGTCATCGTCGCTTCCGTGGCACCTTTTGGGATGACTGAGGATGCGAGAGAGTTTCCAATGGCGTGGCTGATGCCCGGAAGCAGGATATCGCCATTAATCGCGTTTACACTTGGATCACCGCCGTGCTGAAGCCCGTTCGCGAAGGAATGTTGGTATGCTGCGAGGGACGTGGGGTGTTCACGGGGAACAGAGTGGGTAATCACTCGGGCTGCCCCGGATACCGCAGTGACTCCGGGGCCGAAAAAGCCAGCTCCGTTTCCAGCGGCGTCAGTAATGGACTCATACTGAGAGCTCAGTTCCCGGACTTGTACCTCCCACGGATAGACTTCAAGTTCTGACGGAGTCAGACTGGTGAAGTTGACGTCGAAGGATTTGGGATTGAGTCGGCTTAAGTATCGGGAGGGTCGGTATTCCGCAGTTTGGGAATACTCCGATCCATCCGTGGCTTCATCGGTTTCATTTTTCAGGATGTAATTGTAGATTAGGATGGGCTGTTTTTCCTGATATTCCTGGACAGGTTTCACAAAAGCCTCGGTATTGGAAATTTTGTCAAAAATTTCAGGAAAGTCGGTCGCTTTCAGACCCTCAGCGGGACCGCCCTGCTTTCTGTCGACTCCCACGCCGCCACTGTAGAATGTAGGACTTCCCGGAGGATGCTGAGGATCATGAGAAGGACGGTAAACCCAGAAATCATTCATGGAGAGTGAGTAGGAAATTGTACCAGCATTGGAAACCGCCCTTAGATTGTTTGGATGAACTGTATAACTTACAATTGAAGTTCCTGGCAACTTGTAGTCTGTGTATGTGCCGCTCGTCGCGCCGGAAGGACGTGCCCTAACTTTGTAAGCAATCCCGCCTCCCGTATTCCAGCCCTTGGCTGCGTCTAGGAATTGATTGCTTCCGCTTTTCACCTCCGGACTAGTCCCTGATGCTTGGGAAAAAACGAGGATTTCACCCGGTCTCAAAATCATTTCGGTTGATGGCGTGTTGCCGATGCGAAGTGTCGCAAAGTTGGCGTTGGCGGAAGCGCCTACACTCTGCGCGATAGGAGAGGTCCTTGAGCCACCGCCGCCTGTGAACCTGAACTCGTAGGGAACGTGCCAGTATTTCACGGAGTTGAAAACGCCGGCGTATGAAATGGCGATATCGAGGGGATTCCAAACCGTGACGATGGGATCGAGCACGTAGTAGAGCTGGTAATTCGGGGGGTCATTTGTCCCATCTCTTTTCGCCCACAACGACAGGACGGATTGGTAGCGGATGTGTGTTGGTTGGGGATATCGGAACCATGGATCCTGCGGAATCTCA